>JADGRT010000087.1 GCA_017880715.1 Verrucomicrobiia bacterium
CGCCTCGAGACGGTGAAAAAGCCGGCTGGTGAAGGCCATCGCTGGATATCGAGCCCGGTTCGGCCCTGGATTTTTCCCGCCTGGGCCTGCAAGATCCGCCGGCCGGCAAACACGGTCGCGTGATCGCCCGGCCCGACGGCCAATTTGCCTTCGAAAAGACCTCCAGGATTCCGCAGCGCTTTTACGGCGTGAACCTTTGCTTTAGCGCCCAGTATCTGTCTCATGCGGAAGCGGACCGGCTGGCGGACCGGCTGATGCGCCAGGGTTACAATGCGGTGCGCCTTCATCATTACGAAGGCGAACTCATCCAGGGCCAGGCCAATAGTACGACGCTGAATCCGGACAAGCTGGAGCAGCTCGATTATCTGACGGCGGCGCTCGGGCGCCGGGGGATTTATCTGACCACCGATTTGTTTGTATCGCGGCCGGTGCCGTACCGGGAGGTGGGCATCGCCAGGGAGGGCATGGTGCCGATGAACCTGTTCAAAGTTTTGGTGCCGGTGCACGCGGGCGCCTGGGAGAACTGGAAACAATTCACCCGGGCGCTGCTGAACCATGAGAATCCCTACACGAAACGGCGTTATGCCGAGGATCCGGCGCTGGCCTGGCTGTCGATGATCAATGAAGGCAACTTTGGCAATTATATGAAGGAAATCCGGGAAGTGCCGGAGTGGTCGGCGGCCTGGAATACGTGGCTGAAGCAAAAGTACGGCGACCGCGCCGCCTTAGCCGAGGCCTGGGGCAAGGAATTAAAATCGGAGGAGAATTTTCCCGCCGTGGCTTTGTCGGAGAGTATTAATGCGGTCGGGTTGCGGGCGCGCGACGGCATCGCCTTTTTCTCGGATACCGAGCGCGACATGGTGCGGCGGATGAAACAGTTTCTGCGGGAGGAACTGGGCTGTCGGGCGCTGGTGACCAACGCCAATGCCTGGACCAACCACACCACCGACCAGTCAGCCCGGGCCGGCTATGACTATGTGGATGACCATTTTTACATCGATCATCCCGAGTTCATCCAGCGTTCGTGGCAGTTGCCCAGCAAGAGCGCCAATTCGAGTCCCATTGCCGCGGGCGCGCCGGGCGCTCGGGACCGCATCTTCACGCGATTGATCGACAAGCCGTTCACCGTCACCGAGTACAATTATTCGGGTCCGGGCCGTTTTCGCGGGGTGGGCGGCATATTGACGGGCGCGATGGGGGCGTTGCAGGGGTGGGGCGGCATCTGGCGTTTTGCTTACAGCCACAACCGCCGTTCGATGTTTGAGCCGTCGCCGATGGGTTATTTCGACGTGGCCAGCGATCCGTTGAACTGGGCGGCGGAGCGGGCCACGCTTTGTCTGTTTCTGCGCGGGGATTTGCGGACCGCGCCGCATTCGGTGGTGGTGGCGATGACGGAAAAGGAACTGGCAGCGCCACCGGCCAAGATACCGCAATTGGCGCCCAACTGGCGATGGATGGGGTGGGTGACGCGGGTTGGAACGCAAGTTATACCCGATGCCAGCGAGGCTTTGCCGCATACGGCGGTGATGCCCATCGGCTGGCAGGCGCCGGCTGACCGCTATCGTGCCAAGGGGGTGGTGTCGCTCAATCCGTACGAGGCGAGCGAAGCCGAATTAATGGACCTCTTAAAAGCGCGGGGCATTCTAAAACCGGGTAATCCCACGGAGCCGTCCCGCAAGGTTTTTCAGAGCGAGACCGGCGAAATAACCCTGGATGGGCCGCGCAACGTGATGTTTTTCAACACCCCCAGGACGGCGGGTGGCTTTGCGCCGGCGGGAGAAGTCATTCAGTCGTCCGAGGTGCGGATTGCCATGCGCGGGGCGGATGCGACGGTTTGGGTGAGCGCCCTGGACGATCGCCCGATTAATCGCAGTCGTCGCCTGCTGGTGACGCATCTAACGGATTTGCAGAACACGGATATTCAATATGCGGAACCGGAGCGGCGCACCTTGTTGGCTTGGGGGCGTCTGCCACATCTGGTACGGGCGGGCCAGGCGGACATCAAACTCAAGTTGAAAGAAGCGGGCCAATATCAGGTTTGGGCTTTATCGCCCGGCGGTCGGCGATTAGCCAGGGTGCCCGTTCGGATTCTCGGGAACGAATTGGAGTTTACGGCGGATGTTGCCAGCGGTGGAACGGAAGGCGCCAGGATGCTTTACGAGCTGGGGATCAAGTAGTTGCGAGCTGCGGATTCAGGCGGTTTGACCGCTAGGATATAATTCCTGTCCTGGCATTGGTTGTGCTTCTTTGAAACTTTTGTGGCAAGGGATTCACGTTACAGGTGCTTGACACTCTGGTTACAATTGCGTCAAATCTGTGGTTTATCCCTGGGATTCCGACGCGCGATGCAGATCGGGGGGTGTCGAATGGGTAACGGTTCAGGCAGGTTATGGCACTGGATAAAATGCAGCTCCAGCGATTGGAGCTGAAATATAAGATCAACGAAAACACGGCGTTGCGCATTCGCGACTTCGTCGGGTCCTATTTGGAGCCGGATGAGTTTGCGGTGGGCAAACCGGATTTTTCGTATCCGGTGCACAGTCTGTATCTCGATTCGGACGACATGCTGACGTATTGGGAAACGATTAACGGGAACAAGAACCGATTTAAGTTGCGCTTGCGTTATTATAGCACCAAACCCGATGCGCCGGTCTTTTTCGAGATCAAGCGGCGCATGAACAACTGCATAATGAAGCAGCGCGGCGGGGTGCGGCGCTGGGCGGTGGATTGGTTGTTGGCGGGGCATATCCCCGAACCTGAGCACATGACTTCAACCGATCCGAAGCATGTGGTGGCGTTGCAGCAGTTCTGCCAGCGGATGGCGACCCTGAAGGCGCGGCCCAAGGCGCACATTTATTACATGCGCGAGGCCTGGGTGACGGCGGGTGACAACTCGGTGCGATTGACGATGGACCGGCAGGTGCAGTGCGAACGGGATTTCACCTCGCGGCTGCCCGTCGTCATGGAAAACCCGGTGCTGGTATTCGGGGACGAGGTTGTATTGGAGCTTAAGTTTACCCAGCGGTATCCGGTCTGGTTTCAGGATTTGATCCGTGCGTTTAGCATCAACGTCACTGGGGCGGCCAAATACGTCGAAGGCGTGGCGGGGGTGGGGGAGGATCTGTTTTTCGACAACTCGCCGAATCGGATTCTGCCGGGGGCTTTCCCGGAATTGAACGAATCGGACGAGTCGTGGAATGTCCAGCGTCCCGGCGGTGAAGAGCGGATCAAACAAGCGATGGAGGATGCATGACGGATTGGTTTTTTCAAGGTGATATTGCCGCGCGCCCCACCGATGGCATGGCGTTGGTTTTGTCGCTGCTGCTGGCGTTTTTAGGCGGGCATATCGTGGCGTGGGTGTACATGAAGACGCATACGGGGCTCTCCTATTCGCGTTCTTTTGTCAATGCGTTAATCGTCATGCCCATCCTGGTGGCGATGGTGATGACGGTGCTGTCGAACAACCTGATCACCGCGTTTGGCATGATGGCGGTCTTTGCCATTGTCCGCTTCCGGAATGTGTTGCGCGACACCTTGGATACCACTTACGTCCTCGCCGTATTGGTGATGGGCATGGCCTGCGGCACCCAGAAGTATGCCACGGCCGTCTTTGGCGGCCTGCTGTTTGTGATCGTGATGGTTTATCTGTGGTACACGAGTTTTGGCGTGCGGCATCGCTACGATGTGATCGTCAATCTCCACTGGGCGCGGGCGTTGGCGGATTTGAAGGAAGTGATGGGGGTGTTGCACCGGCACAGCCAAAAAACCATCTGCGCCAGCCAACGTTCCAGCGATGCCAGCCAAGGGACGGATTTGTCGTACCGGCTTTTGTTGCGTGATCCGGCGCGCGTGGACGAATTGCTGACGGATATCCGCACCCTTCAAGGGGTCTCCCGAGTAACCAGCCTCCAGGCCCAAGACGAATCGGAGCTATAATCATGAACTCTCAACCGGTTATCCCTACGCCAGCGTCGGTTCGCTGGCGTGAGTTTCGAATGCGGGTGCTGCCGGGGTTGGTGTGCCTGGCAGCCTGCCTTGGCGTCGGCCTGATCTGGTCGGGGTACGTCATGCCAGCCACCCTGATCGGCCGGGTGGAAACCATTCAGGCCAACGTGGTCGCCACCAAGGCCGGCACCCTGACCCAGCTCAATGTGGCCCGTTTCCAGCAGGTCAAGGCCGGAGATCTCATTGCCCGCGTTATCACCACGAATCCCCAGGTGCTGACGGCCGCCATCGCGGTCATTCGAGCCGAGGTGGAACTCATTCGGGCCGGCATGACCGCCACGGTGGATTCGCAGCGCAATGCGATCAATTACGAGCAGTTGCGCACGGAAGCTTTGCGTCAACGGGTGGAACTGGCGACCTCCCGGGTCAACCTGCAACTGGCGGAAACGGAATTTCAGCGCACCGAGACGCTCTTCAAAGACGCCGTGGTTTCCGCCTCCGCCATGGATGCGGCCCGGGCTGCCAAGGACGCGTTGCAGACCGAGGTAGTGGAAAAGGCTAAACTGGTGGAAATCCTGGAAGCCAATCTCAAGCACATGGATGCCAATTCGACGACCGTCCAGGAACCGCAAATTCAAACCCGGGCAGCCATCGCGGTGCAGGAGGAGAAGCTGAGATTGACCGAGGCCGAAATGAGCCCGCTGGTGTTGACCGCTCCGATCGACGGCTTGGTGGCGCTGATTCAACGCCGCAATGGCGAAAATGTCACCGCCGGCGATACCATTATTACCATCAGCGCTGCGCATACGGATCATATTGTGGGTTATTTGCGCCAGCCCTTGATGCTGGAACCGCAAACTAACATGGCGGTGCGCGTACGTTCGCGCAGCTTCAAGCGGAGTGTCGCTTGGGGCCGGATTCTGGCGGTCGGTGCTCATTTACAGCCCATCAACGATGCGTTGTTGCCGCCCAGCCGGCCGGACATGGTCGAACTGGGACTGCCGGTGCTCGTGAGTCTGCCGGAGGGATTGTCCGTGCATCCGGGCGAGTTTGTGGATCTGCCCATTTTCCCGAAAGGCAAGTGATTTGGGATCGCGGCCGGCCAGGTCCGCGCTCGGCTTCATAAATGCCCGTTTGCGCTCGTCCTGGTTTGCGCTACACTGCGCCCCGTGATTGTCGTTGAGCATTTGAGTTTCACTTATCCGGATGGGCGCGTAGCTCTGCGCGATGTTTCCTTCCGGGTTAACCGCGGTGAAACCGTCGGGCTCGTCGGCCCCAATGGAGCGGGAAAATCGACGCTACTCTGGCATTTGAACGGGCTGCTGGGAGTGCCGCGCCATCAGGGTTCCCTGGCCATCAATGGTCTGCCGGTCGATGCCGATCACCTGCCCGAAATCCGCCGGCGCGTCGGGCTGCTATTCCAAGATCCCGACGATCAACTCTTTTCCGCCACCGTTCGGGAAGACGTCGCGTTTGGACCGCAGCAGTTGGGGCTTTCCGAAGGGGAGGTGGATCGGCGGGTGACCGAGGCCTTGGCCGCGGTGAAACTTGCGGATTTCGAGTCGCGGGTGCCCTACCATCTGAGTTTGGGGGAAAAACGGCGGGTTTGCCTGGCAGGAGTCTGGGCCTGTCGGCCGGAAGTCCTGGTCTTCGACGAACCCACGGCCAATTTCGATCCCCGTGGACGCCGTGAGTTCATCGAGCTTTGCCGCTCGCTATCGGCGACCAAACTGATCGCCAGCCATGACCTGGAAATGGTTCTGGCCTTATGCTCGCGAGTTCTGGTGTTGGACGGTGGAAAACGGGTTGCCGATGGCGAGGCTCGGGCTATTTTAGGCGACGAACCCTTGATGCTCGCCCATGGTTTGGAAAAACCTCACAGCCTTTTTCATCAGCATCCCCATGGGGTAAGTGCTCGGACGGCCTCGTTCGAATGATGGTTTAATCCACTGGGCGACAAAGAGTTGTTGAAACAGAGGCTCGCTTTTTTCGCATCGGCAGGGGCAGTTCCGGCCGAAGCTTTTCTGAATTCTCAGAAAATTACTTTACACCTTTGTCCGCAAAATTTAGACTGTTCGGACGATTACGAAGAAAAAACGGGAATATGGAAGCTAAGGCAAAATTGAAAAGCATTGAAGAATTCCGTCTTCATGAAGGTGACACCGGGTCAGCGGATGTGCAAATCGCCCTTTTGACCCAACGCATTAATAGTCTGACGGAGCACTTGCAGACAAACCGCAAGGATCACAGCTCTCGTCGGGGACTGATCATGATGGTGGGGCAGCGTCGGCGCCTGCTCGATTACCTTCACACCACCGACGTCAATCGGTATCAGTCGATCACCAAACGCCTGAAATTACGAAAGTAAGCGTTCTTTTTCTTTCAGGGAATTGGATGGCCTTGGAGTGAAGGCCGGAGGTGATTTCCCATTTTATCTTCGTCGCGCAGCGTGAATCTCTCCCCAGGGGAGGTTCCGTCTTCGCATTTAAATAACCAAGAAAGACCGGCTGCTAGCCGGGGAAATTTCATTCAGCATCCGCCGGACGGGTGTTCAATGAAGTTCCTCCGGGGCGGCGGCCAAGGTAGCAAAGGAAACATGTCAGAAAAAGTAACGATCCCAGTAGGGACTCATCAAATTCAAATCGAAACCGGCAAGCTGGCTAAACAGGCCGATGGTTCGGTCCTGGTTCAGCTCGGCGATACAGTCGTTCTGGTGGCGGCGGTCGCCGCCAACACCGCCAAGCCAGGGCAGGAATTCTTCCCGCTCACCGTCGATTACCGCGAAAAAGCCGCGGCCGCGGGCAAATTCCCGGGCGGCTACTTCAAACGGGAAGGCCGGCCCACCGAGAAGGAGATTCTCACCAGCCGATTCATCGACCGGCCCATTCGCCCGCTATTTCCGGAAGGCTGGTTTAATGAAGTCCAGGTGCAGGCCATTGTCATGAGCGCCGACGGCGAAAACGATCCGGATGTGCTCGCCGCCATCGGGGCTTCGACCGCGCTTTCCATCAGCGATATCCCCTGGGCCGGCCCGCTGGGCGCGGTCCGGGTCGGCCGCGTCGGCGGCCAGTGGGTGGCCAATCCCACCCACACGCAGATGCTTGAGAGCGATCTGGATCTGGTTTATGTGGGGAGCGAAACCGAGATGGTCATGTTCGAAGGTTCCGCGAACGAAATCTCCGAAGCCGATTTTAACGCGGCCTTGAAATTCGCCCAGGAATGCTGCCAACCCATCCTTGCGGCGCAGAAGGAACTGGTGGCGAAAATCGGCAAACCGAAGCGTGCGATCACGGTGACGGTAGTGCCCGACGAGGTGTTGAACGAGACCAAGGCGCTCATCGGCGACCGGCTAATGCCGGCCTTGACTATTGTGGACAAACAGGCGCGCGAAGATGCCTTCCACGCTCTGAAGACCGAGGTGACGGCCAAGTTGGTGGCAAAACTCGGCGCGGAAAAAGCCACGCCGGCCATCATCAAAGAGACGTTTTACCGGCTGCAAACCGAAGCGGTGCGCCGTCTGATCCTGAAACAAGGCAAACGGCTGGATGGCCGCGGATTCGATGAGGTGCGTCCCTTGTCCGCCGAAGTGTCCATTTTCCCCCGGGCGCACGGCTCGGCGATCTTCACCCGGGGCGAGACCCAAGCGGCCGCCTTGGTTACCTTGGGAACTTCCGAAGACGCCCAGGAATTCGACGCCTACACCGGTGGCGCGACGGAAAAACAGTTCATTCTACACTACAATTTCCCGAACTTCTCCGTGGGCGAAACCGGCCGCATCGCGGGGCCCGGACGCCGCGAGATTGGCCACGGCGCGCTGGCCGAACGTTCCATCAAACCGATGGTCCCCCTCAAGGAGTTCCCGTATGCCGTCCGGGTGACGTGCGAAATCCTGGAATCGAACGGTTCCAGCTCGATGGCAAGTGTGTGCGGCGGCACGCTGGCACTGATGGACGCGGGCGTTCCCATGATCCGTCCGGTAGCCGGCATCAGCATCGGTCTCTGCACCGAGTCCGACGCCCAGGGCAAAGTCACCCAGGCGCAGTTGCTCACCGACATCCTTGGCTGGGAAGATGCCTTTTGCGACATGGACTGCAAAATCGCGGGCACCGAAAAGGGCATCACCGGTTTCCAACTGGACCTCAAACTGGGCGGCATCTCGCATGACTTGATGGTGCAAACCGTCGAAAAGGCCCGGGTAGCCCGCCTGTTCATTCTCGGCGAAATGGCGAAGACCCTCGCCGCGCCGCGGCCGGAGCTGAGCAAGTACGCTCCGCGCATCCTGGCGTTGAAGATCAATCCGGAGAAAATTGGCGCTTTGATTGGCCCTGGCGGCAAGAACATCAAGCGCATCGTTGACGAATCCGGTTGCGAGATCAACATCGAGGATGACGGCACGGTCAAGATTTATTCCGTCAGCGCCGAGGGCATGGCCAAGGCGCGGGCGGAAATCGAAGGCATGACTGCCGAAATCGAGGTCGGCAGGATCTATCACGGCACGGTGGTGACCATCAAAGAGTTCGGCTGCTTCGTGGAAGTATTCGCTGGCAAAGACGGTCTGGTTCACATCAGCGAATTGGCCAACTTCCGGGTCAAGCAGGCTGAGGACATCGTCAAGATTGGCGACAAGATCTGGGTTAAATGCATCGGCGTGGACGAGAAGGGCCGCATCCGGCTCTCCCGCAAAGCGGCCATGGCCGACCGCGATAAAGAAGCGGCGGAAAAGACTGCGGAAAAGACCCCGGAAAAGACTGGGGAAAAAACCGCGGAAAAGAAATAGCCCCAGGCTGACACAACTCCAACGGACAGGCCCTCCGGCCTGTCCGTTTTTTGTTGCTGCGACCAGTGGTCGCTCTGGGGAACCTGAAAACGTTCGTTGGGTTTGGACCGCCGTTTAGTCGGCGCGCGGCCATCTTGGCCGCCGCGGCCGCGCATTAGAAAACGGCCGGCAACTAATACTGTTAGGCGTCCAACGGGCTCTTCACCCGGATCCCCGGCTGTTGCATCACGTGGGTGTAAATCATCGTGGTGGAAACATCCTTGTGCCCCAGCAATTCCTGCACCGTCCGGATG
>JADGRT010000088.1 GCA_017880715.1 Verrucomicrobiia bacterium
CTGCAGTTTAAGCAGCTCGAGGCCCAACTGGTAATAAGCCCGGGCGTAATGGGGGACCAACCGATTGACTTCGCGTAATTGATCGGCCGCGCCGGCCGGATCGTTAAGGGCGTCGAGCAATTGACTGTAATTGGCATGGAGCAGCCAATCGTCGGGTGCCGTCGCCAGGGCCTGGCGATAGGTTTGGGCGGCCAGCTTGAGCGCGTAGGGCTTGGTCTTCGGCCGCAGTTCGGTCAGTTGTTTTTCCCAACGGGCCACGTGGTTGGTGTGATCCAACTGGAGGGTGAAGGGGATATCGCGCAGGCGGATGCCGATTTCCTCCAGGCCGTGCGATTGATTCCATGGCGTAAAGGCCAACTGCTGGGCGCAAGCATCTCGCGTGAGCCATTCCGGCTTGGCGGATAACGCCGCCCGGGCCGGCAGCAGCGATGAGACCAGATTGGCCAGTTCTTTTGCGACCTGGTAATTGCCGTCGAAATTCAGGTGAACATGCTCATAAAGAAATTCCTCGCCCGCGATTTGATGCGGGCTGCGTTGACCGATCCGGGTTTCGATCGGCAGAAAATGCACTCCGGCGCGGTTGGTGGCGTTTTTTTCGAGCAGGTCGTTGATGCGGGAATCGGCTCGAAAGCGCAGGGCATCCAGGTCGCGCGCCAGCACGAAATGTTTTCGCGCCTCGGCGGGTTGGTCCAAGGCCAGCCGAGCACGAGCCAATCGGAATTGCAGATCGGCGAATTGGGGATCGATCTCGGCGGCCTTCTGGAACCTTTCCACGGCTTCGCGGAACTGGCCGGCTGGTTCCAACTGGACGCCGGCGTCGTAGTGCTGGTTCCAAAGTACCAGTTCGTCCGGTTTCAAATCCGACCGATGCAGCGAGGCGAACGGCGCGCAGTCTTTAAGGTTGCTGACGACGGAACAGACGGCGACCTGGGCGCCGGAATCGACCCCGGCGCGCACGATGTCGCGGAGGTTCTCCTCAAAATGGCGATAAACCTTGGCCATGCGCGGATCGTCCTGCCGAATCTTATACCGGGCGAACATGGCCATGCCGCCCCATTCTTCCTGGTCCGACTGGTTCAGACCGAGGATGCCGGGAAGTTTCTGGAACCATTGACCGATCCGTGTGGTTTTCAGAAAGATGGCCGCTCGAATGAAGGCCAGGTTGGGGGCTTGCAGGCCGAACACGGTGCCCGCGCCATAGGGGCCGACGACCTCGTTGTTGCCCATATAGACGATCCAGAGATCGCCTTGCTGGTGGGCGCACTCGGCGGCGATGCGGCGGATGACATGGGAATTGATGGCGGTGATGGCGACGTTAAGGACCTCGAAGCGAAGGGCCGGGTAACGGGCCCTAAGCAGAACTTCGAGTTGTCGAGAAAAGCTAAAGGCAATATCGGGATCGCCTTGGGCGGCCGATTCGCCCAGCACGAAAATCCGATACGCACCAGGGGCTTTCCGGGCGGTGAATTGGACCGGTTCCGGATGGCGCGCCATGCCCCGCGGAAAGAACAGCCAGGTAAATCGAGGGTTTTCGCTGACGACCTCCCGATCCTGCTGGCGGCTCCTCAGGAAGAAGTGAGTGGCGTGGCCAAAGCCCGCTATTCGCAACGCCAGTTCCAAGCAGAGCAAAAGCGCGGCGGGCACCAGCACCATGGCCGCACAACGAAAAATCCATAGGCGCATCGTTCGCATGCCGATGGCCGAAGATGCGGCGGACCGTTTAGGTACAACGACGGGTATCGTGGGCGGCGGCGGCGAGCGTTTTTTTTTCGATTTCAATGCGGAGCGTCTTGCGCGCGAGAGCTTACTCGGGTGTCAACCCTAGTCGCGGCGCGGTGGCCTTGGGATGGAATGCATCGGTGCGGTTCGGGCTATTTCGCCGGTTGGTCCTGGCGGGGGAACAGTGGGGTTACCTCGCCCAAGGTCTGGCCTTGAGCCAGAGCGCCCCAAGCGGCGGCCGCCATCCGGTCCGGGGTTTCTTTCAATCCGAGTTGGGCATAGATGCGCGCGGCGGTTTCCGGAAGGAACGGCCAGAGCAACACGGCCAGCACCCGGCAAGTCTCGGCCAGGTTATAGAGCACTTCGTCCAGGCGCGCGGCTTGGGCGGGATCTTTGGCCAGCTTGAAGGGGGCCGTTTGATCCACATACTGATTGGCGCGCGTGACCAGGCCCCAGATGCTGACCAGGGCGGCCTGCAGCTCGTTGTTTTCGATGTGCCGTTTGGTTTCGGCGGCGGCTTTGGCGGCGTCGCTGGCTAGTTCGTCGGAGCGTTTTGGCACCCTCCCCTGACGATAGCGCTTGAGCATCGAGAGGGAGCGATTAACCAGGTTGCCCAAGCCGTTGGCCAGCTCGGCATGATACCGTGACTGGAAGCCGGCATCGGTCCAGTTGCCGTCCGGGCCGACCGCGAGTTCGCGCAGCACGTAAAAGCGGAAGGCATCGAGGCCCCATTTGTCGATGACGGCGATGGGATCCACGACGTTGCCCGTGGATTTGCTCATTTTCTGGCCGTCCTTTTGCCACCAGCCGTGCACCACCAGTTGTCGTGGCAGCGGCAGCCCCATGGCTTTGAGCATGATGGGCCAGTACACGGCGTGGAATTTAAGAATGTCCTTGCCCACGACCTGCACGTCCGCGGGCCAGAGCTCAAGGGCGGGCGTGTTCGGACGCGGCGGCAGGTTCAGCGCCTGCAGGACCAAGGGATCGTTGTATGCGGCCGGCAGGGTGACGTAATTCGAAAGGGCATCGAACCAGACGTACGTGACAAAGCCTGGGTCGAAGGGGAATGGGATGCCCCAGTTCAGCCGCGACGATGGCCGGCTGACGCAGAGATCTTCAAGTATGTTGTTCTTCAGGAACCCAAGCACTTCGTTGCGGCGGTAATCGGGGTAGATGAAGTCCGGGTGGGTTTCGATGTAATCGATCAGCCAGGCTTGGTGCTCTTTCAGCCTGAAATAGTAATTCTCCTCAACCAATTCGACCACCTCGCCATAGAAAGGATCGAACGAGCCGTCGGGCCGGCGATCTCTTTCGGTGAGGAACGTTTCCTCCTTGGTGGAATAGAAACCGGCGTAAGGGGCCCGGTAGAAATGGCCGGCGGCGTGCAATTTGGCAAGAATAGCCTGCACGACATCCTTGTGACGGGACTCGGTGGTGCGGATGAAATCGTTGTGGGACAGGTTAAGCCGGGTCACAAACCGTTGCCAGACCGCGGCCAATTCATCGCAGTAGGCCTGCGGTGTTTTGCCTTCGGCCTGGGCCGCCTGCTGGACCTTTTGACCATGTTCATCGTTACCGGTGAGAAAAAAGACCTCTTGATTTAGGCTGCGATGGGCGCGGGCCAGGACATCGGTGACCACCTTTTCGTAGGCGTGTCCCAGATGCGGCTGGCCGTTCACATAATCGATGGCCGTCGTTAAATAGAATCGTTTGCTCATGGCAGGCGGCAGCTTGCCTGATTATCAGGGCGTTGGCAATCGCCGCGATATCACAACGGGGGGCGGCTTGGCCGAGCGTCCGTAGCTTGCAGAGCGCGGCAGTGTTTGGAGCACTAGCCGCCGTTCGTCCGAAGCAAATAAAATGTCCGTCCTTCGACGAAGGAATTGGACTTCATCCTGAACCACGTCATCAAATACCGCCTCGACCCAAGATAAATACGCGCGACAATACAATTAACGGCCGTACTTTTTATTGTCGCCTTTGTTCCTGGTTTTAGTCATTCTTCGTATATGGACACCAAGACTGAAGAACTCCTCTGCATGTTGCTCTGGGCATGTGAAACCTTCTCGCGGCCCACGTTCCGCAACTTGACCGAATCATTCGAGGGCTGGGCTTACCGCAACGGCTTTCTTCGCCAGTTGCAGCGGTTGGAAAAACAGCAGTGGATCGAACGCTCGCCCGGCAAAACCGGCGACCGCCTTCACTGTCTGACCGAGGCGGGCCGGCTCCAGGCCTTGGGCGGACGCGATCCTGAGGCGTGCTGGAACCGTCGCTGGGACGGACGTTGGCGCTTGGCGCTCTTCGATGTTCCGGAAGTTCGCACCGCCGACCGGCACCGGCTTCGCTATTACCTCCGAAGCCGGGGCTTCGGATGCCTGCAAAACAGCGTCTGGATTACTCCGAATCCAGTGAACGAGGAGCGCGTCCGGCTTGCTGATGGCCCGGTGAATGTCGGAACGCTCATCCTGCTCGAAGCCCGACCCTGCGCCGGCGAAACCGACGCGCAGATTGTCGCCGGCGCGTGGGATTTCGCCGACCTCAACAAACGCTACGCGGCGCACCAAACTGTCCTGGCACGACGTCCACTCCGGTCGCTTGACAGCAAAGAGGCGGCCCAGGCCTTTTACGGTTGGTTTCAGTCGGAGCGGGAGGCATGGGGGGACGCCATGGAGCGCGATCCGTTGCTGCCGGAAGCCCTTTTGCCGCCTGGCTATGCGGGTCGGGAGGCTTGGCGACACCGGCTTGAGGCGATGGCCGAAGCCGGGAAACAGATGCGAGCGTTTGACAGGCTTTAATTCGGCGCGACAATATATGGTACGGTCGTACTTTATATTGTCGCGTCCATTGTGCAGGCGCAACGCCTGTTGACCGCCGTTCGGTTGGCTGGCGCTCGCTCGATTGAACAGGTGCGCGCCGCCTTGATTAAGAATGGATTATGAAGACGCAAAATCAACAGGGCCTCCCGGCCTTTTGGGTCATCCTAATGCTGGGGGCGATGGCTCGAGCCGCCGTTCCACCAACGGCCGATTTGGAGTCAACCGTGCGGGTGCGAGTGCAGGCCCTGTCGGCTTATCCCATTCCACGCTTTATTACCGGCAAATTTTGCGAGCATCTGGGTGCCAACATATATAATGGCATGGACGCGCAAATCCTGCGAAACCCCACGCTGGCGGATTATCCGTTTGGGACCGGTCAAACAACGCCGGATGGCGTGACCACATTCCAATATGACCGGGAACAAATCGCCCGTGAAATCCGCCGACAAGCCACACCTCGCGGATGGCCGGAGCCGGACATCGAACGGATGATCGAAGCGTACCGCGACGGTCTGGCCTGTGGGTGGACGCGCGAAGGAACACGCGAGGCCGTTCAGGTGAGTCCGGACAGCGGATCGAATGGGGGACGGGCGCAACGCATTCAGGTCCAGGCAGGTAGGCAGGGGATCTCGCAATGGACGTATTTGCCGCTGCATCGGATCAGGGAATACGAGTTTGAGGTTTACGCGCGGTCCATCGGCATGGCATCGCTGACAGTGGCATTATATCCCGCTGGAGCCAAGGTGGCTTGCGCCTCGGCCGCGATCGAAGGGCTTTCGCCTTCATGGAAAGTTTTCAAGGGATCGCTGCGGGTGCCGGCGGACATGCCGGCCGATCCGGCGTACCGGTTTTCGCTGGTCGCCGGTGGGGCGGGGCAGTTCGTGGTGGGGCGTGTGTTGTTGCGGCCCACCGATCATATCAACGGGGCGGATCCCGACGTGGTTCGTTTGCTCAAGGAGTCGCGGTTGCCGATTCTCCGCTGGCCGGGTGGCAATTTCGTGAGTGGTTATCATTGGGAGGATGGCGTGGGACCTTTGGAGCAGCGGCCAACCCGGCCCAATTACGCCTGGGGCGGGGTGGAAACGCATTATTTCGGCACTGATGAATTCATTGCCTTTTGCCGGGCCGTGGGTTGCGAGCCGATGATTTGCGTGAACGCGGGCAACGGCACGCCGGAAGAAGCGGCGCGTTGGATCGAATACTGCAACGGCCCAGTGTCGTCGCCGATGGGGGCGCGTCGGGCGGCCAACGGTCATCCCAAGCCGTATGGGGTGAGGCATTGGGAAGTGGGAAATGAACTATGGGGCCGGTGGCAGGTGCATTGGACCACGGCAAGCGGTTATGTGGATCGTTATCTTCAATTTGCGCCGGCCATGCGGGCGGCCGATGCAAATCTGGAACTTTACGCCTGTGGCGCGCCGGTCTTTTGGGGAAAAGCCTGGAACGACACGCTGATCAACGGCACGGCTGCGCAATTGAAAACCACGACCGACCATCCCTTGATTGGTGGTACCGTGTCGCCGACGGTGGAGCCGTTGGATGTTTACCGCGATTTCATGGCGGTGCCCAAGGAACTCGAACGGAGATGGACCGGCTTGCGACAGGACATGCAGAAGGCCGGGATCAGCGATCCCCACCTGGCGGTGACCGAATTGCAGATGTTTGCCCACCTGGGACCCAAGCCGGAAGGCAACGCGCCGGTTCGGCTGACCGGCGAAAACCTGGTCAATCCGGGGACCCTCGCCGAGGCCCTGTACGACGTGCTGATCTATCATGCGGCGATTCGGCTCAATCCATTTGTGACCATGGTCACGCACTCAGCGACCGTCAATCATGGCGGCGGTCTGCGCAAAGAACGCGAGCGAGTTTATGCGAACCCGTGTTATTACGCGCAGGCGGCATTCGCGGAGTTTGGCGGGGCGACACCGGTGGCGGTTGACGTGAAGGCGCCGGAGGAACAGGCGCCGCTGGTGTTGCCGGAGCTTAAAAATGCGACGAAGGAGTGCCGTTATGATGCCGTGGACGCGATGGCCGCAGTGGCGGTGGATGGGAGTTTGCTGATTTCGCTGGTGCATCGAGGATCGGCGGGGCCGATTCGAGTAACTGTCGCCTGGGACGATTTTCCGGCCGCCGGGCAGGCGGAATTGTTGACGCTCTCGGCAGCGGCGCCTTGGGCGGTCAACACCTTGAGGCAGCCGGAAGCGGTCAAGCCGGTTCGCGCCTCGTTGCCTGTGCGCGATGGGAAATGCGAGGTTGCGTTGCAGCCATATAGTTTTGTGAAAGTGAAGATTCCGCGGCGCTGAGCAGCCTGGATCCTTGGCAGTTACTAAGATCCGAACCGGCTAAAGCGTGGCCACCGAACATCGCCGGGTATTTCAGATATGGAATGGATTGATTGCCACAATCACCTGCAAGATCCCAGGCTCATGGCGAATCTGGATTCGGTTCTGGAGCATGCCAGGACGGCGGGCGTGAGCAGATTGCTGTGCAATGGCAGCGCGGAATCGGATTGGGAAGATGTGTTGAAATTGGCGCAGGCGCATCGGGAGGTGATGCCCAGCTTTGGATTGCATCCCTGGTATGTTCACGGACGATCACCGCAATGGCGGCAGCGGTTGGAGACGTTTTTGGATCGCTTCCCTGCAGCGGTGGGCGAGATTGGTTTGGATCGTTGGATTGAGACACGGAACGAGCCCGAACAGGAGGCCGTTTTTCGGGAGCAACTGCGCCTGGCCAGGCGGCGGCAGTTGCCGGCCACGATTCATTGCCTGCGGGCGTGGGGCTGGCTGATGGATGTGCTGCGCGAGGAGGGGCCGTTTCCGGCGGGTTTTGTCATCCATGCCTACGGCGGATCGACGGAGCTCATCAAGCCGCTCGCGGAATGGGGAGCTTACTTTTCATTTGCCGGAACGGTGTTGGAGACGAAAAGGGAGCGGGCGCGCGAGGCTCTGCGGCAGGTGCCGGCCGACCGGCTGTTGCTGGAAACCGACGCGCCGGACTTGTTGCCGCCCGAGGCTTTTCGTCCCCATGTGCTGCGCTGTCCCGAGGGCAAGCCGTTGAATGAGCCGGGGAATATGGCGGCGATCGGCCGGGGCATCGCGGCGTTGCGGGGGGTGCCGGAAGAGCAGATGGCGGAGACAGTGTGGGAGAATGCGGGACGGCTGTTTCGGACGGTTTGGAAGTAGAGATGCGAAGTTTCAAATCAGGGCGGCGCGGCAGCACCGCCCTACTGTTACTGGCAAAGCCGCCAGGCCGCTACTTTGCCGGCGGGGCTTTCGTGAAGTCGTAAATGAAAACCCCGTAGCCGACGCCGGCGGGGTCGCTGGCTTTGGCCATCTGAAAGGCCATGAACCGGCCATCGTCGCTGACGACCGGGTTGGAGGCTTTGTAGCCGGGATAGTCGCTAAAAAAAGTGAGCCGCTGCATCTGGCCGGCGCCGTCGAGTTTGAGCTTCCACAGGTCAACGTGGCCGGAGCCCTGATGGTTCTGCCGATCGCTTTCCACCAGGGTAAACTGGCCGTCGGGGAAAATGCCTTCCGGTTCGTCATATTGGCCAGGGGCGTTGGAATAATTTGACACCTTTTGGGTCGTCAGATTAATGCCACACACCTCCGTGCCCTGGTAGCCGTAAGCACTGAAGGTGAGTTCGCGTTCCTCGGGGGGCCGAAAGTTTTGCGTCTCCAAAGTGCAGGGGAACGGCAGGTCGCGGCTCTCGACGATGATCTTTTGGTTCGCCAGTTTCGGGACGCCGTTCTCATAAACAATGTCGGACTCTTGCATGCGCGAGGAGCCTTGGGGCATCACGTCGGGATACTGGGCGCTGACGTGCGTCCAGGCGAGGTGCATCCGTTGGCGCGACACCGCCGGGCCTTCGCTGCACTTGGTGCCGAGCGGCACGGGGGGGCGGGTGAGGCTTTTATCGAGCACGTAAAGGAAGCACTGGACCCGGTTGACGTTCGGTTTTTTCGGATCGAACGCCTCCGGTCCGGAAAGCAGGATGTCACCGTTGGCCAGGTAGAGCGCGCGCGTGTAACCGAAGTGATGATAATGAAGTGTCACGGGCCGGATAATTTTAGTGGCCAGTTCAACCTCAAACACGTTGCCGTAAGTTTTCTCGAGGAACAAAACCCGCTGGCCGTTATGGGACCAATCGGCCCGTTCGCCAAACCAAGTGAAACGGGTAATCCATGGGGGCAGCTCGTCGGCCGGGCATTTGCCGGCCAGCGGTGATTCAGCGGCTCCGGCGGCCACTGTGATGGCGGCGGCCACAGCGGCGGCGACTCGGATAAAACCAGGAAGCACCAGGGATGCGTTCATACGTTACTCAAAACGGTTTTGGGTCATGGGCCTCGAGTATAGCCACCGAACCGCCGTCAGCAAGCCCCGCATTCAACAACGCACGCGTGCATGCGGTGGCTGTTTCGGACGGTTTGGAGATA
>JADGRT010000089.1 GCA_017880715.1 Verrucomicrobiia bacterium
CCACATCACTGCTGCCATCAACACGAGAGCAAATGCAAAACCGCCTCGCGCCATTCGCCAGCGCCGACGATGACGGAGTATCCGCGCGCCGGCCAGCAAGGTGCTTTCGCGTCGCCTCTCGTCGTCGAGCAGAACGTGAATCAGTCGTTGTTTCTCAGGTTTCATGGGAGAGTTTGCGCGCGATCATCGATCGCAGTCTGGTCCGCGCACGTTCCAAACGGCTCGACACGGCCTTGGGCGTGGACGAAAGCTGGTCGGCGATTTCCCTGTGACTCAGGCCGTCGAAATAGAACCACTCGATGATTCGGCGATCCTCATCGTCCATGGCCTGCAGGGCCACATCCAGGTGTTCTTCCAGCACGGCATCGGATTGATCCGCATCCGCGACATCCGGCGGGTCCGCCATGGCAATGACGGCTGAATCCCGCTGCTGTTGCCGCCAGGCTTTGGCCAGGTGCTGCCGGGCGACACGCGCCAGCCAATTCCACAAATGGCCTTCACTCTCGATGCGGCGGAGTTTTGCGGCTGCCGTCACGAACACCGCTTGCACCGTATCATGTGCGAGCAGCTCGTCGCCGCGGCCCAGTACCAGTGCGAGCCGGAACAACCGCGGGCGATAACGGTCGTACAACTGCCGGAAGGCCGCCTCATTTCCACGCGCCACGGCGGCCACCAATCGGCGCGCATCGGCATCGGCACCGGCCGAAGTTTCCTGCTGGCTGGTTGACTCCACAGTTGGGTGGGGCAATGGCTCCCGAACCAGGAATGACATGGAATTGGTGACCGAGGTCATTCGTTCATGGCGCAGTTTTACTTTGAGCCAGCGGGACTGCCGGGCATTGGCTCGGTCATCGGTTTGGCCTCGGTGGACTTGGATGCTAATTTGCGCTCAAGTTCCACCTTTGATCGCAGTTCCCGGACCGTCTGCTGAATGAAATCAATTTGGTCAGGCGTGCCGGAAAGCACGAGCAACTGCGCCTCTTTGTGGAATTGAACCACTCCCGTGTGGCCGTAAGTCATCTGCCAAACTTCAGAAATGGTTTTGACGATTTGTTCCATGGTCATGCCACCGGATTTTCCATCGCCGATCAGATCGCCCACGAATTGGATCGTTCGCTTGGTTTCGGGCGTTCGTATGGGCAGGCCAGTCGCCGGGTCAATCTGGGAAGGCGCGATTCGGGGCAGAAGTTCCGGCATCACCCGAAGCAAGGCGGCAGGCCGCTTGCCGTTCATCCTCAGTTCCCAGCGAAAGGGTGTATTTTCGGTCTCAAAAAGCAGATTCATGGCATTGAACACTTCGCTCGCAGCAACGTTCCTTAACTGCATTCTGACCGACTGAGCGCGCAGGTCGAGTGGCTCGCGCGGCTCGACCGACCGACTCGGGTTTGGGTCCAGCCAGCCGTTCGGGATCAGCACGTCAAAAGCATCGTTGAACTGCTTGCGCAAATCACGCGCCACCTCCTCGAGCGGCAAACCGTCGTAGAACACGTTCGTCAACGTGATGTTGGGATCTTTCCAGTCCGCGTCCTTCCAAGGCCTGGGCGGTGGCGAAGGCAAACCAGTGTTCGGGTCGGCCCCAAGAGCAGCCAACGGCACGGAATAGCCGGCGGATGGACTGGGTGCGCTCGGGGCGCCGGGACCTCCCTGGGCAAAGGCCGCACCAAGGGAAACAATGAGAAGGCAGAGGATGGCAGGGATTCGCAATTGCAGTTTGGCTTTCATAATCACATCAATTTCATTTAATCTATCCACTCTGCATTAGCCGCATCCGGCGGAAATGCCTCGAACTATTTTATGTCAGCGACAATCTGCCCTCCTGGATTCCTGGCTTCCTTATAAAATCCATCCCCTCACGGCTCCCGACGCGTGATTCCCATGCCGCACCACGGCAAGACTTCCCTGGCTTCCAGCGCCCGATAATCGAACACCGTGAATCCACGCGTCCCCAGATTGCGACAAACCAGGATTTGCTCAATGAGCCTGGGGACATCGGCGGGTGTCGGCCAAACGCTCAACCCGATTCCCGGATAACAGGCTACCCGCCCGGCCCATCGCTGTTGTTGCGCCACTGAATTGCCGAATTCGAGCGCACTGGCGGTGTAATCCATCGGACAGACAAAATCCAAATAACCGCGATCACACCACAGTTTCCAGTCCTGGCCCACGGAATCGCGATCGGCCGGCCAGTTACGAAATACCGCCGCGGACACCTTGACCTGCGGTTTCTTCGTCCGAATCGCCTCGCTTACACCGGCCACCACGCGGGTGATGTTGTCACGCCGGAAATCCAGCCATTGAGTGGCCAGGGTTTTCTCGTTTCGTACATCCGCCGGCCAATGCCCCACGCGAGTGCCGGCCACTTTCTCGAATCGCTCCCGGCATCCGGCGCAAAAACAGCCGTCGCGATCCGGGTACCGGATATAATCGAAATGCACTCCGTCCACATCGTATTGCGTCGCCACCTCGATCATGGCATCGATTTCCAGTTGCTGATTCAACGGATGCGAGGGGCACAGCCACGAGTCGTTAGCCGTCCCGTCGTATTTGACCTGCATTCGCCCTTCCTGTTTCATACGTTCCGCGAACGACCGCGGCGTGGCGCTGCCCAGATTCCAGCAGACCTTCCACACGTGACATTGCAGGCCGTACTTGCGGCAGGCTGCCAGGCATTGGACCAGTTGATCGCCGCGGGTTTTGACTTCCGGAGCCATCGGCAAAACATGGCTTTCATAAAACGCCACCCCGCCCCACAGCAGGTTCGGCAGCACCGCCGTGAAACCGTTCTCCGCCAATAAGCGAGCCGACTCGTCCCAGCCCAGTCCCGACGGCCCAAAAGCGCTATGGCACCAAAAAGCCCGCTGTTCCTTGGCTTCACTGGTTTGCACCCGCGCCCAGGCCTCGATCAAAAAATGCCGTGCATCGCGGGCGGCCGCCGCAGCCTCCATCCAATGGCGCTGTGACTGTTTCTTTATCGCCAACTCGCGCATGGCTCGGGCCTGTTTTAAAGCCGCAACCGGTTCCGCCCGCTGATCCGCCAACCGGACGATTTCCTCGCTCGCGGTCTCGAAACTTCTAAAGGATCCAAATTGCCCCATCTGTTGAATCATCGCCTTCGTTGTTTGCGGCCAGAATGCAGGCACCAGACGCGCGGCCAGGGACAGCAACATCGTCCGTTTGCGCGCCAAATCCTCCGGCAACAGGATATGGGTCATGAAGACGCAGTTCGTCGAGGCAAGCACGGCCGGGTATTGGGTGTTTTGGCCATCCTGCGAGTACCAATACGCCAGCGTCTTACTACGTCCCTTGACCGGCCGGGCTTCGACGATGTTCCAGGAGTGCTGGGTGATTTCTTGCGGTATGGCGGCCGGACCGCGGGTGGCAAAACGAATGGTGGCAAACTGATCGGGCTGATTTGGGCGGATGTGTCCGCGAATTTCAATGCCGGTGTTCGCCGCTAGCTTCACCGGCAGAGTGTAAAAGGCCAGCAGTTTTCCGCCTTGCTTCAGGTACGCCACAAGCGCGTCGATGGCGGGCTCCGATAAAACCGGATTATTGGGCAAAACCACCAGGCGTTTGCCTTTTAGCCGCGGCGCCGACAAGTCAAGATCGCTTGCCTCGACGGCCTTCAAGCCCAAGGCCTTGAAATGTTCCACCATCGCCTGACTTTGTTGGTTCATCGCGCGAATCTCGGCGGGTGGGAGTTTCACTGCCGAATCGCTGCGCACCACCACGATTTCGCTCCGGTCGGGAATCGCCACCCAATCGGCTAAAACGAACTCGGTGTCTCGATCCAGCGCCCGCCAGGCTGAAACACGCACCGCGCGAATTTTTCCCCAGCCAGCGGGACGGCCTTCGGTCCGCGCCTCATCTTTGCGGATCGTGATGGTTTCCCAGCGTTGGGTGGTGGAGGGTGAAAAGGTGGCGGCATACCAACCCTGGCCACTCTGAAAATAGATGCTGAAATAATCCACCGGCGCGGGATCCGCACAGAAGAACTTGAATTGGATTTCCTGACTGTCCCGCAAATCAAGCGACAGCGTGCGGTCCCAAGATGCCCGTTCGTTGGTGGCCCCACGAAAAGCGCAAGGCATTCGCAAGGCGGGCAAGCCCGCCAGGTTTGTCAAGGTCACTTCCGCCGAACCGCTCATGGGTTGCCAGGCCGCCTGAGCGGCACGGGAGGTTGGGTACTTGAAAGTATCGATCGAAACCAGGCCGTTCTTGGCGCTGGCAGCTTGCGTGGTGGCCACCACCGCCCAAGCAGTCCATGCCCAACCTAAGAGTTTCAATGTCAGTTTACGGAAACGCATAAAATTAATCAGCGGTTTTTACCATATGGGTGCGAAATAGGAAAGCAAAGCATGAGGAGATGAAAAGAATAAACCTAGCCAAAGATATTTGAAATATAGACCACGGATTACACGGATTGACACGGATAAAAATGGGCTTGGAACTTCAGATCCCATGAAAAATGAGGAAGCCGCCCGGTGGGGGCACCGGGCCTACAAAAACCGGGGTTCTTGTAGTTATTCTCTGGTTTGCAAAATGGTTTTTCATAAAAGTTATTCACCGATCAGGCGGCGGTTGGTTTATCCATCAGTTTAAGAATCCAGGAGCCGTGTTTTTGCTGATTGCGCGCATGGAGTTCCGCATCGTAAGGTGTTTTAGTTTCAATCATTCGGAAAACAATTTTTAGCAGTCGCTGTCCCAAACAGCGCAGGGCGCAAGCATGACTCATCCCAGCCTTGCGCTTGTTTTGATAGTAAACACCCCCCCAAGCACTCGCATGACGAAAACAATCCGCCCATAAGTGCATGGTATGGCGCAGGAATGTATCGCAAGCCCTGCGGATCCGGACTTTGGATATTTGGCCCGATTCAAAACTGATGGGCGCTGTGCCAGCAAAAGCCTGCAGCACCCCGGCTTCGTTGCCATAGCGATTGGGATCGGTTCCGATGGCAGCCAGCAAGCGAGGAGCTAGCATTTTTTTGGCGCCGGGCAATGACCCGAACATCTCGTGGCCAGGATGGCTTTCAAAGAGGGTTTCGATTTGCCGGCGGTATTCGTCGAGTTGCTGCTGCAAGGTTCGCAGGAGTTTGCATAGACTCAAGGCCATCTGGCTTTTGGCTTTGATCGCCGCAGGCGATCCCTGGAATTGATCGGCGCGCGCAAATATCTCCAGCCGGTTGGCGGCGGTGTCCGGGCGCCAAAGCTTATGGGTGTGCAGAAACTTTTCCCACCGGCGCTTGCCGGCTTTGACCAGGACTTCCGAGGTGGGAAACTCGATGATGAAATCCCAGGTCGAGGGCATGGTCCAGTCGTTAAATCCTTCCAGGGCAGCGGGATAATACTCCACCAGGGCTTGCTGGAGCTGATTGACCAACTGGGTGCGGTTTTCGATCAGCGTGATTTCATCCCGGCACAACAAACGCAACTGAACCGTCAGTTCATCCGATGGCTGGAGACCTTTCCAGTTGGAGCCATCCATGCGCAAACCCTCGGCCAGGCTCCAGGCATCGAAGAAATCGGTCTTGGTTCCGCTGGGAACTTTACGCTTGCGATAGCTCTCAGCGGCCACCGGATTGATCGGATAGACGAGGTAGTTGCGTTGCAGCAGTTGAGCCACCACAATGCCTTGATTGGTTTCAAGGGTGACCGCCAAATTGGCAAACGCACTCGTCTTTTCCGAGAACGTTTTCCAGCCTTTCAAGTTGTGCGAAAATTCAAACTCAGAAACGATTTTCCCGGTTTGGTCCACGATCACCACGGCGTGATGATCCCGGGCCCAATCCAAGCCTGCGTAGTGTGTGATTTCATTCCACGGTTTCATATTTATGCCTTTCTTTTTTGGCATCGTAGCGCTGTCATGAGTCAACCTGATACAAGGAGCCTCGCGGGCTTTTATTCTCTCAGACTTTGAGACAGGCGCCGCTGGATGGTCCGGTAAACTACAGGAGTCCTTCGCAAGGCGTGGCCGGGTTGACCGTGATCCATCCAGGGCGATGCCGCCAAGGTTATTATACCCCGGCGACAAATCTTTTTCAATTTTCGAATTTTTCACGGCGGCACAGTTATTCACCGTTGTCTGCGGGGAGCTTTTCAGGGCTCTCCTCGCCAACGGATGAGTAACTGTGGAAACCGTATCAGGCCGGGTTCCCTAACCCGGCGAATCGGGCTTTGTGGCCCCTCATTATCCGTGTGATCCGTGTGATCCGTGGTTAAAAATCTGAGAGATAAATTTACGAGATTTACCGCAGTAGAATCTATGTATTGGGGACGTTGCGAACCGATTGGCGCGATTCCAAACCTGAGCTATATTGGTGGCGATGTGGCAAATAACGAGAACCGTCCTGGGAGCCGTCGCCGGCCTTTTGATCGCCGGTTGTGGCGCTCAAACCGCACCCCACTCCCAGGCACAACTCCGGCCAGATATGAAGCAAGTCCGCGTATGCCTGTTGGATTCCCATGGCAATCTTGGCGCGCCGGTCCTGACGCCGAAAGTCGTTAAAACCGACCAGGAATGGCGAAAACAATTGACCGCCGAGCAATACCAAATCGCCCGCGGGAAAGGCACTGAAAGCCCCTTTTGCGGCATCTTTTACGATCATAAAAAGCCCGGCTATTACACGTGCGTTTGTTGCGGCCTGCCCCTTTTTTCATCGGCGGCCAAGTTTGATTCCGGCACCGGTTGGCCCAGCTTTTTCACGCCGATCACCCCGGAAAATGTCACCAGTCAACCCGACCTCAGCCATGGCACGCGCCGAACCGAGGTGCTCTGCACCCACTGTGACGCGCACCTGGGGCATGTTTTTGAGGACGGCCCAAAACCGAGCGGCCTGCGCTATTGTCTAAACTCGGCTTCGCTGGTTTTTACCGAGACCACCACGAAACCGCCACGCTGATTCACCATCGTAACTACTTGCCTCAAATTGGGTTAGGGATTCGGCAGAAAGCGCCTAATGGCACCGGTCGGGTCTCTCGACAACGGGGGCTTAACCTGGGGAACAGAATCCTGTAACCTTTTCCTGCTGCAATCCGTCTGGGCGTCTGAACAAAGGCCGCGGACTGCCGGGAATCCGAGCGGGACAGCGGCCAAACCAAATACATAACAAGCAATATGAAACACATTAGAATCAGCTTAATCGTCGCCCTGATCATTGGCGCTATGGCCGCTGTATCGTCGGTACGCGCTGCCGATGCCACCGATGCTCCGGCAAAGAAACAACGGATGACCCCGGAACAACGCACCGCCCAGTTGGTCGAACAACTGAAACTGGACGAGAAGCAGACGGCCAAGCTCAAGACCGCCATGGAAGAACAAACCAAAGCCACGGCAGCACTCAACAGTGACACGACACTAGATACGGCGGCAAAAGCGGAGAAGCGAAAAGAAATTCGCGACAAATTCAACACCACGGTCAAAGCGTGCCTGACTGCGGACCAGATAATCAAATTTGACGCCTTGCCGCAGCAAAAAGGCGGCAAGAAGAAGGGTCGCAACACCCCAACCTCAACCCCATAACATCCAACACCTGCGGCTCAGGCGCAGCTTGAACCGCAATGATTGAGGATCTGACCGGGGACGCGTCGTGACTGGCGCGTCCCCGCTTCTTTTCAGATGATGCTTTACCATCTCTCCTTTCTGAGTTAACAGACTGCCTCATGAACGCAGGCGCCCTTTGTGCCCGTCACTATGAAACCGGCGCGCCCGTGCGTCTGAGTTGGGAAAACGGCATCCTTACCGGCCTGGGCGCTTGTCCTTCTGCCGAATCTGACCTCTGGGTTGCACCAGCGCTTTGCGATCTGCAGGTCAATGGTTTTGCCGGCATCGATTTTCAAAAAGACGGTCTGACCACGGAAAACCTGCTCTCGGCCGTCCGCCAACTCCGCGCGGCCGGCTGCACGCGTTTTT
Organism: Verrucomicrobiia bacterium; assembly: GCA_017880715.1. Classification (GTDB taxonomy): domain Bacteria; phylum Verrucomicrobiota; class Verrucomicrobiia; order Limisphaerales; family UBA1319; genus JADGRT01. Next base: position 7,910 of record JADGRT010000089.1, read on the forward strand.
TTCTGACTCTGATTACCGCTCCCTGGGATCATCTTCGGCATCGACTCAGTCATCTTCAGAACCTGCGCCGCCAATCAACCGAGCTTCAGGCAGCCATCTCCGGCTGGCATATCGAAGGCCCCTTTCTATCACCCGAACCCGGCTTCCATGGAGCACACAACCCGGCTTGGATGTGCGATCCCGCGCCCCATCATTTGCGCCAACTGCGGGAAATCACCGCGCCGGATCCTGTCCTTATCACGCTGGCGCCTGAACGCCCCGGTGCCTTGGACGCCATCGCACTGGCCGTCTCCCTGGGTTTCACGGTCAACCTCGGCCACACCAATGCTGCAATCGAAATCCTGCGACAAGCCATGGCCGCCGGCGCCACCGGATTCACCCATCTTGGCAATGGTTGTCCACGCGATTTGGACCGCCATGACAACATCCTTTGGCGCGTCTTTGAATTGCCGCAACTGCAGGTCAGCCTGATCCCGGACCGAATCCATATCTCCCCCGCCCTGTTTCGTCTCATGCATCGCGCGATCGATGCCGATCATATCCACTACGTGTCCGACGCCATGTCAGCCGCTGGCGCCTTTGCCGAATCTCCTGTTCCCCCGGTCAAGCCCCGGCGTTTCACGCTGGGCAATCTGGAAGTGGAGGTGGGTCTCGACCAAATTGTCCGTCAGCCAGGAAAAACCAACTTTGCCGGATCGGCCTTGCGCCCCATCGACGGTGTCTTTCGCGCGGCGCAAATGCTCAACTGTCCCTGGCAGGAAACCTGGAAACGATTCTCCGACCAGCCCGCTCGTTACGTCGGGTTGCCGGCCGGCATGCAGACGGGCCAGCGCGCCGATTTTTGCCTGTTGCGAGTGGACCACCGCCATGCGTGTCAGGAATTGCGGATCTTTGTCGAAGGAGTAGAATATTCCCAGACGGGTGACCGGAAAGACTCATGAAACTAAAACACTTTTTAGTCGCGGCTTCGGCCCTGTGC
>JADGRT010000090.1 GCA_017880715.1 Verrucomicrobiia bacterium
GAATGTCCGCGCTCCGAAGGCATGAAATGAAGCGCATCGGCCAACTGATCGAGGCGATTACGGCTCGCGACAACCTGCTCGGTGCGTGCGGCGAGGCGCGTCAGGCCGCCCCGAGGATTTTGCCTACCAACCGGCGCAGGAGGCTTTTGAGTTGGGCGTTGTCGAGCGGACTGAGCGAGCGGATGGCATCGTTTTTATAATGCTCCAGCAACTGCCGGGCCTTTTCTTCGGAATGCAATTCCACAAACAACTGCCGCAGCGCCACTCCGTTTTGCGCGCGATCCGCTCCTTCGCGCCACGCTTCGGCGATGCATTCCTTGGCCGCGCCGGTCGCGCTTTCGAAGGCCAGGGCGTAAAGAATGGAGGGACGCCGGGCATCGGCATCGTTGCTATGACCGGAACCATCCTCGAGATCGTCTTTGATTTGAAAGGCAATGCCCAGGGATTCGCTGAACTGTTTCAGCACCCGGCTGATTTCGCCATTGGCGCCGCCGCAAATGGCCCCCAGGCGCAGCGCCACTTCGAACGCGGGCGCGGTTTTGCGCCGGAAAAGCTCCAGCACCTGGCGCGCGGTTAAAGGCGCCGGATCGCGCATCCAACTCAACTCGGCGCCCTGGCCCAGGCAGAGGCTGCGATGGCCTTCCGCCGCCACGGCCAGCATCTGGGCGATCTGATTCGGCGGGGCGCCGCATTCAGCGATCAACCGGTAGCCTTCGCCCAACAGAAAGTCGCCCACGTTGAGCGCAATCGGAACGCCGTGCTGTTGGTGCAGCGTTTTTTCGCCATAGCGCAGTTCGTCGGCATCCTCGATGTCATCGTGAATCAGCGACGCCTTGTGGAAGCATTCCATGGCCACGGCGAGCTTCTGCATCGTGGGCGGGATCGTTTCATCGCCCGCCCCGGTGAGCGCCTTGAAAGCACAGACGCTCAGGACGGGACGCCAGCGTTTGCCGGCGCGACGGAGCCAATCGAGCGCGATCGTTTCGGTTTGGGTGCCATCCGGTCCGAGCAGGGGTCGCAGACGATCGAGTTGGAACCACCGATCCACTTCGGAGCGGAGGCGATCGATGTCGATGCGCCCCAGCCAGCGGAGGTCGGATTTGAGATGAATCGCCTCGCGGATCCAGTCCCAATCGGCCTGGGTGTTATCGCAGCCGTTGCGGAAGAGCGGGATGGCGACGCCGGGAATGGCATGGGAAGCCATGGGCGGAAAGGCTTTTTCCAGCACGGACAGACAACTGACCCCGATGACCGCGTCCACCCGGCCTTGTTCCAGAAGTTTGGTGACAACCGTGGTGCCTTCGGCCACCAGGACCACATAGCCCAAGGCTTCGGCCTCGGCCTGCAATTCCCCGGTGGGGCAGCGTCCGCACTGTTCGCACAGTAGTCCGAATTCATCCAGCGTGGCTGGACAATCCTGCTTGGAGCGAAGGCACTGGGGCAGGAGCAGCACCCGGCGTTCATAGGGAATGCCCGCCAGCGTCTCCGACCACATCTCATTGCTGATTAGCACGGTGATGAAATCGCGCAAGCCGGGCGCGAGGTGGTTGTCGGTCAACACCGTCTGCGAATGGGCCTGCAAATCTTCGATCGACAAGGGCGGCACCAGGGATCGCGAGGTTACATAATGGCGAACGGTTGACCGGATTCGCTCGCGTTCGGCCTTGTCCAGCGGCGTGGATTCCTCCGCGGGGCGGGCGGGCGTGTCGTGGCCGTGACGCAGATCAACCCTGGAGTAGCCAGCGCGCTTGTTATCTGGGGATTTATCTGTCGTATTCCGCGTCATTGTCAGCGCACTCTATCACTAGCCGTTTCGGGATTCACGACAAAGTTTTCGGGGGAAAACTCTGCGATCGGCGCGCATCGAACTCAGGTCGCCGCGCCCGTGCCGTCGTGCCGTTCCGCGTGACGAAAGGCTTCGAGTTCCCGGCGCAAGGGCTCCCAATAGGCGCGATCTTTCGCCTGCTCCGCCCGCACCTCGGCATCCAGGGCCGTGCGGAGGGGGTCCAGGTCGCCCTGGATCGCGTGGCCCAGGAGTGGACGCTCCCGCAGTAAGGCTCCGGTTTCCACGGGAAACCGCTGGACAAGCTGCCGGAGGAGTTCGGCGGTTCGGGCCTCGCGCAGCCAGAACGTCACCCAATCCGGCCTCGGATCGGACTCGTTCTCCCGATGGTGAATAGCGACCAGCAGCTCGATCACTGGCCAATCTTTGTTCCGTTGCGTTTTCTTGGCCTGCACCAAGTCCGGGATGCTGAGCAGGTGGAATTCTGTGCCGTCCTGGTCCTGAAAAGTAGTGCGCCGGTCCCAGAGGGTGGAAAAGGGTGGAAGATCCCGCAGGCGAGTCATGAGGTCCACCCGGAGATCCTCAGCCCCTGGCGCCGAGCAGCGGAAATGCACCGCGTGGCCGCGGGCGAGCAATTCCGGGTCAAACTTGGGCACGGCGATGCGGCGCGCGCCCAACGTATCCAGCGCTGCTCTCAGGCGCTCGTAATTCTCGTTCTGCGCCAGCAGGATAAAATCGACGTCTTTGCTAACCTGCGCCGCGCCGTAGAACACGCAGGCCTGCCCGCCCATGAGCAGCGCCTGGACGCCATTCCTCTGGAACGTCAAAAGGACTTGTCGGATCGGGGTCGGGATCAAGGCTTCCTCCCATGGCTAAATATTGCGCGAAGATCTCCTCGCTGCGCCGGAAGCGCTCCAGCGGAGTGAGGTCGAGCCACTCCTGCCATTCTTCGGGCATTTGCTCGTAAGTCATCGCGGATAGATCCTAACCCTCCCCGGTGACAGTGGCAACCTCCGTTAAACGTAGCTCGTGTAGTGGGGCACGAACATCAGCGATTTGATGAAGGCCAGCAAGTCTTTGGGCCGTTTTTTGCGGGCGAGTTTTTCCTCGTAGGCCACCTCGGCCACCGCCGCGGCAATCACCGCCGAAACCTCTTGGATGCGCGTCAGGGCCGGGAAGATGCGTCCCTGGGCCAGATCGCTTTCGAGCACGTGGTTGGCCAGTGTTTTGGCCGCCGTGAAGAACATAGGGGCGGTCACATGTTTGGCTTCGCAGGCGATGACGCCCAAACCCACGCCCGGGAAGATGTAGGCGTTGTTGCCCTGGCCCGGCACAAAAGTTTTGCCGTGGTACGTTACCGGATTGAAGGGGCTGCCGCTGGCAAAGACGGCTCGTCCCTGGCTCCAGGTGTAGGCCTCTTCCGCCGAACATTCGGCCTTGGAGGTCGGATTGGACAACGCGAAGATGACCGGCCGTTGATTGAGCTTGGACATGGATTCCACGATCGGCTGGGTGAACGCCTTAGGCATGCCGGACACGCCAATCAGCACGGTCGGTTTCAGCGAGTCGATCGCGCGCTGCAAGTCGGGGCAGGAGGCGTGGTCATGCGCATAGGGAAGCTTGTGTTCCGCCAGATCCTTGCGGCTCTTGACCACCAGGCCCTTGGAATCGACGAACCAGCAGTGCTGGCGTGCTTCATCGGCGGGGACGCCTTCAGCCTGCATGGCGGACACGATTAGATCGCCGATGCCGATACCCGCCTCGCCGGCGCCCTGGAAGAGAATGATCTGGTTCTTCAGGCTGCCTTGGGTGATGCGGAGAGCCGAATAAACGCCCGCCAAGATTACCGCCGCGGTGCCCTGGATGTCGTCGTTGAAACAGCACACCTTTTTTTCGTACTTGTGCAGCAGGCGGAACGCGTTGATGTTCGCGAAGTCTTCGAACTGAACGAGGGCCTTCGGGAAGAGTTTCTGGGTGGCCGTGATGAACTCATCGACCAGGGCGTCGAAAGGCGCGCCGCGCAACCGTTTTTGCCGCAGGCCGGTGTAAAGGGGATCTTTCAACAGGGTTTCGTTTTCCGTGCCCACATCGAGCGTGATGGGGAGACACCAGGACGGATGAATGCCGGCGCAAGCGGTGTAGAGCGATAATTTCCCCACTGGAATGCCCATGCCGAACGTGCCCAGGTCGCCCAGCCCTAAAATGCGCTCGCCATCGGTTACGACGATCACGCGGATGTCTTTGTACGCCCAGTTCTTCAGCACTTTGGCGACCTTGCCTTTGTCCTTGGCAGAAATGTAGATGCCGCGCGGACGGCGGAAAAGGTGTCCGTATTCCTGGCAGGCCTTGCCCACCGTGGGCGTGTAAATGATGGGCATCATCGTCTCGATGTGGTCCATGATCACCCGGTAAAACAGGGTTTCGTTGCGGTCCTGAAGACTGATGAGCTGGACGTAGCGTTCGAGGTCGTTGGGTTTCTTGGCGAACGTGTTCATCACGCGCTGCATCTGCTCTTTCTGGGTATGCACGTGGGGCGGCAGGAGGCCGCGCAAGCCGAGGCCGTCCCGCTCTTTTTCGGTGAAAGCGGTGCCTTTGTTGAGCATGGGATTGTGCAGTAAAGCGACTCCCTTGGGCAGGCTCAGCTTGGACTGGCGCGCCTGGGTTTTGGTTTGTTTCTTAGGCATAATGGACTCTTGTTTCTAACCTCGTCCCGACCCTCCGCGGGTCGCTGGGACGCAGCATTTTCAAAGCTAAAAGTACGTTCTTTCACCCACGCCGGGTGTCCTCTCTCTGAAACCGCCGCCGGCAGGTGCGAATTCCGAAAAGCCTATCTTGCACCCCGGAAAGCGCAAGGCCCAAATGCGTGTTGAACAATCCTTGCATGGAATACGTCGGCAGTGAATAATCCCAGGCAAATCACGGTCTAAAAAACAACTTCGAACCACCCTGGAATAATCATGAACTTATTAGAAAACAGCGGACTCGGTCACACGACCCGGCGTGAATTTCTCAAAACCTCGACCAAGGCGGTGGCCGGCGCAGCCCTGGTCAGCGCCCTTGCCCGCCCGGGCTACGCCGCGGAAAACAACACCATCCAAGTCGCCCTGGTGGGCTGTGGCGGGCGCGGCACCGGGGCCGCCGGAGATGCCCTGGATACCCGCACGATCGGGCCCATCAAGCTCGTTGCCATGGCCGATGTTTTTGAAAACCGGCTCAAGAGCAGCTACGCTGAGATCAGTAAAAATTACCCCCAACAAGTGGACGTCCCCGAGGATCGCCGGTTTGTCGGCTTCGATGCCTACAAAAAAGCGATGGATTGCCTCAAGCCGGGCGATGTCGTCATTTTCGCGACCCCTCCCGGATTCCGCTGGGTCCATTTTACGTACGCCATCGAAAAGGGTCTCAATGTCTTCATGGAAAAGCCCGTCACCGTTGACGGTCCGACCACCCGCCGCATGTTGAAGCTGGGCGAGGAGGCGCAGAAAAAGAATCTCAAGGTGGGCGTCGGCTTGATGTCCCGTCACAGCCGGGCGTTCCAGGAATTGGCCAAGCGCATCCACGATGGTGAAATTGGCGACCTCATTCTGCAGCGCGGCTACCGGATGCATGGGCCGGTCGGCTCCTTCGCGTCGCCGCCCAAACCGCCCGGCATCAGCGAGCTCATGTATCAAATCCAGCGCTTCCACAGTTTCCTTTGGGCCAGCGGCGGGAACTACAGCGACTTCTACATCCATGTCATCGATCATCAGTGCTGGATGAAGAACGCGTGGCCGGTGAAGGCCCAGGCGCTGGGCGGCCGCCATTATCGCACGAGCTCCGAAGGCGTCACGTTCCTGGACCAGAATTTCGACGTGTACGCGGTGGAATACACCTTCGCCGATGGCAGCACCTTCATGTTTGACGGACGCTGCATGACCGGCTGCAGCGAAATTTATTCCAGTTTCGCCCACGGCAGCAAAGGCATGGCGGTCGTCTCCAAGAGCGGCGACTGCGGGGCGCCCTCGAGCATCCACAAGGGTCAGAATCCTGAGCGCTCGAACCTGCTCTGGGAATCCAAAGTCGAGGCGGGCGAGCAGAATCCTTATAAAAACGAATGGCGCGACCTGGTCGATGCCATCCGCAATGACAAGCCGTACAACGAGGTCAAACGCGGCGCCGAAGCCAGCCTGGTGACGTCCATGGGCCGCATGGCCGCGCATACCGGCAAAATCGTGACCTTTGACGAAATCCTGAACTCCAAGCATGAATTCGCGCCCGAAGTGGACAAGTTGGCGATGGATCGTCCGGCGCCGCTGCTCCTAGGGCCTGACGGTAAATACCCGGTCCCACAGCCGGGTATAATCACGGATCGGGAATACTAGCCAAAGATATTTGAAATTTCGACCGCGGATTACGCGGATTTACGCGGATCAAAATGGGCTTTGTGGATCCTCATGATCCGTGTTTATTCGTGTAATTCGCGGTTAAAAATCTGAGCGGTATTTTTGCGAGATTTGCCGCAGTAGAATTTAAAAGGGTGACGCTATGTACAGACCAGAAATTCGGGTGGTGGATTGCTCCATACGGGACGGGGGACTGATCAATCAGTGGCAGTTTTCCGATGAATTTGTGCGCGCCACCTACCAGGCGCTCAGCGCCGCCGGGGTGGATTACATCGAAATCGGCTACAAGGCTTCTCAGGGGCTGTTCGATCCGCAGAAATTCGGCAAATGGCGGTTTTGCAACGACGATGACGTTCGCCGCGTCATCGATGGAGTGGAGTCCACGGCCAAATTGGCTTGCATGGTGGATATCGGGCGGGTCGAAGAAAAGGACATTGTGCCGGTGGCCGAGTCGCCGTTCAAAATGATCCGGGTTGCCTGTTACGTTCGCGACGTCGCCAAGGCGATCGCACTGTGCAACATGATCATGGACAAAGGCTATGAAACGACGGTCAATATCATGGCGGTTTCCACGAACCACGAGCGCGAGATCGACGAGGCGCTCGCGGATTTGAGCCAGACCAGCATTCCGATCGTGTACGTGGTGGATTCCTACGGTGCGATGTATTGCGAGGACATCACGTTGCTGGTGAATAAATACCGGGAGGCATTGCCCGGCAAAACGGTGGGGATTCACACCCATAACAACCGGCAATTGGCGTTCGGCAACACCATTCAGGCGCTCATCAACGGCGCGAACATGCTCGATGCCTCGGTTTATGGGATCGGGCGCGGTCCCGGCAATTGCTGCCTCGAGCTGCTTTTAAGCTTTTTGCAGAATCCCAAATTCAAGCTCCGGCCGATCCTGGAGTTGATCCAAAAGCAATACCTGCCGTTGCGCGAAAAAATCGAGTGGGGCTACATCATCCCTTACATGATCACTGGCATGCTCAACGAGCATCCGCGGGTGGCCATTGCGTTTCGCGATTCGCCCGAGCGTGACGATTACGTGAAGTTTTTCGACATGCTGACCACGCCGGAGCCCGAAAAACAGATCCAGAAATAGGGTTACTCGTAGCGCAGGGAATCGATGGGGTCGAGGTTGGCGGCCTTGAAGGCGGGGTAGGTGCCGAAGATCAGGCCCACGAGCGAGCAGATCACCAGGCCGATAACGACCCAGTCGAAGGGGATAACCGTGGGCACATGCAGGTAAGTGGCCGCGGTGATGCCGCCGCCGATGCCAATGATCACGCCGATGAGCCCGCCGATTTCGCAGATGACGATGGCTTCCATGATGAATTGGGTCATGATGTTGCGCTTTTTAGCGCCGATGGCGCGGCGGATGCCAATCTCGCGAGTGCGTTCGGTCACCGAGACCAGCATGATGTTCATGATGCCGATGCCGGCGGCGAGCAGGGCGATGGAGCTGACGGCGGTAACACCGATGCGAATGGCCAAGGTGAGCGACTGGAACTGCTGGATCAGGGAATCGTTGGAGACAATTTCAAAATCGTCATCTTTGCCCGGCGGGACCTTGCGGATGGTGCGGAGAACGCCGCGGACTTGTTCCACGGTGTCGTCGTACTGCTGCTGGTTGCGGGCCTGGACCAGGAATTCCAGGCTGCGTTCCCGGCTGTAACGGTTCATGCCGGTGGTGAGGGGAATGGCCAGAAACATGTCCTGGTCGCCCCCGATGAAGCCGCCGCGCTCGGCCAGCACGCCGATGACGCTATAATTGACGCCGTGGAATTTGACGGTTTGATTCACGGCCGAGCCACGGGGGAAGACCTTTTTAGCCAGGCCGCTGCCCAGCACGCAGACGTTGCGCGCGCTGTCCAGATCGGAGGCGAGAATGGCGCGGCCTTCGTCGATGGTCCAGTTGCGAGCCTCAAACACTTCCGGCGTGACACCGAGGAGCCCGACATTGGGATTGGTTTTATCGTAGCGGCTCGTGACTTCACCGCTCCAGAGTCCGGCTTGGGCGCCGACGCTTTTGGCCAGGGTGGCCCGGTCTTTAAGCTGGAGGGCTTGAGCAAAATAGAGGTGTTTCCGCCGCCAGAATTTTTCGAAGCCCTCGGGGCCTCCCACATAAATGGCCGGCCATTTCTGGATTTGAAAGGTTTGCGCGCCTAATTGGCTGAGTTCGGTTTCGATGCTGGATTGCAGGGCGCGCATAGCGGTCATCGTGAGGATGATGGAAAACACGCCGACGGTGACGCCGACCAGGGTAAGGGCGGAGCGCAGCTTGTGCGCCGCCAGGGCGCCCATGGCCATGAGGAAGCTTTCTTTGATTTCAGCGGCGTGCATTGGTTAAACCTCAGATAGGAGCGCGGATGCCCTCATCCGCGCGAAGTTAAACGATGCGAACTCGCGGACGAGGGCGTCCAATGCCACTAGATTTGAGCTATAGATGCCGGTTTTTGTCCCGACGGGACAAACGAGAATAGCCCAGCGTTTCAACGCTGGGTGCGGACGGATCGACGGTTGAGTCCCGAAGGGACGGCTGAACTTGTGGTTCTCAGCCGTCCCTAGTACCTTTCTCTCCGTAAGCATCAATTAGAGGAACAGTCCGCAGGATTTCACTGTTCCTCTAATTGATGCTTACGGAGAGACTTTG
>JADGRT010000091.1 GCA_017880715.1 Verrucomicrobiia bacterium
TTGAACTCTTCGAGGACGAAGGACGAGAAGAGTCGAGCTCGAGGCCGTCACCGGAACGCGGCCTTCACGCTGCTGGAACTTTTCACCAGCCTTCTAAGCTGCTCCGCGGTTGGAGCGCGCTAAAGCGTGGACACCGAACACCAGCAGACCCCCTGAATGCACGCCCCTTTTGGCCCCGGTTGACACCCCGGCGGCTTATGTTACGATTGCTTCAAAACGTAACATGCACATACCGGACGGCTTTCTCGATGCGAAGACCATGGGTGTCGGCGCGCTGTTGGCCGCTGGCTCGATCGGCCTCGCGCTGCGGCACGCGCGGCGCGCGGTGTCGCCCCGGCGAATTCCGCTCATGGGCTTGGCCGCCGCCTTTGTGTTTGCGGCTCAAATGATCAATTTCCCTGTTGCCGGCGGCACCTCGGGCCACTTGCTCGGCGGCGTGCTGGCCGCCGTGCTGGTCGGTCCCAGCGCGGCCGTTGTGGTCATGACGGCCGTCTTGATCGTGCAATGCTTCATGTTCGCCGACGGCGGGGTGCTATCGCTGGGGGCCAACCTTTTCAACATGGCCGTCGTCGCGCCCATTGGCGGCTATGGCGTGTTCCGGTTGTTGCGCCGCCTGTTTCCCGACCGGCGCGGGTTGATTTTATCGGTGGCCTTTGGCGCTTGGTGCGGCACGGTGCTCTCGGCGTTGAGCTGTGCCGGCCAACTGGCCTGGGCCGGCACGGCGGCTTGGAAGGTGGTGCTGCCGGCCATGTTGGGCGTTCATCTCGTGATCGGCCTGGGTGAAGGACTCATCACCGCCTTGATTGTGGCCGGGATTATGCGCTTAAGACCCGATCTGTTGGAGGAAGGCAACGGATCGCGAACCGCGGGCAACTACGGCCCGGTGATCGGCTACGGATTGTTGGCCGCCGGCGGGTTGGCCTTGTTCGTGGCGCCGTTTGCCTGCCCCTGGCCGGACGGTCTGGAGCGGGTCGCCGCTCATCTCGGCTTCGAACATCTCACGGCGGCGGCGACGCCAGGACCGGCGCCCTTGCCCAACTACCTGATACCGGGGATGAAGTCCGCCACGCTGGCCGCGGGTTGGGCGGGATTGATTGGGGTCATCCTCGCCTTTGTCCTCGCGTGGCTACTCGCGCGCTGGCTGGTGCCGAAAACCACCGAATGAAAGGTGACTTTTTAGATCGCTACAGCCGGTTGAACAGCCCCGTGCATCGGCTCCGCCCGCCGGTGAAACTGGCCGCGGCCTTCGTGCTGGTCCTGGCTATCGTGCTCATGCCTCTGTCGGTCCTATGGTTTTTTGGGACGTTGACGGCGTCGCTCGTGGTCATTGCCGGTCTTGCCAGGCTGCCCTGGAAATATCTTCTGTGGCGCCTGGTCCTGCTGGAGCCGCTGGTGGCGGGCATTTCGGTGATGTCCCTCTTCCAGCCGGGCGGGACGCGCGTCTTTGCCGCGCTGGTGATCAAGAGCACCTTGTGCCTGGCGACCATGATCCTGCTGTCGGCGACGACTCCTTTCTCCGGGCTGTTGCGCGTGATGCAGCGGTTGGGCGTGCCGTGGCTGCTCGTCACGACCCTGGCGCTGATGTACCGCTACCTGTTTGTCCTGGCTAACGAAGCCGAGCGCATGCACCGGGCGCGCGCCAGCCGAACTTTCACGCGTCAACGGTTCCAGATTTGGCGTTCCCTGGGAACGCTGCTCGGGCAGTTGTTTGTGCGCACCAGCGAACGCTCCGAACGCATTTACGCCGCCATGTGCGCCCGGGGATGGAAGGAGTAGCTATCAGGTTTTTTGCGTGGTTTTGACAGTCATGGGGTATGATATAGCGTGTTAGCAAAACTGAACTGAACTATGAAAACCTGGAAAATGACAACCGCCGCCATACTGATGGGCGCGTTCTTACTGGCTCCGACAACCGCCTGGTCCGTGGAAACCAAGGACGCCAAAGCCAAGCCGTATCCGCTTAAAACCTGCTTGGTCACCGGCGAAAAACTCGATGCCATGGGCAAGCCGTATGTCTTTGTGCACGAAGGCCAGGAGATCAAGCTCTGCTGCAAAGGCTGCCTCAAAGCTTTTAAAAAAGAACCGGCCAAATATCTCAATAAAATCGACGAAGCCGCCAAGAAAACCAAATAGCCTCGGATTTGGGCCGGGCCGCCTCGCAGACGACCCGACTCTCGATCCCTCCACGGGTTAGGCACCGTCTTGAGCCCAATGCGCCGCCTGCTACCCTTGCCGGCGGAGCGTCGAAAGCCATGTCGGCACGCATTCGCCCGGCGGTTTTTTCGGCGGGTCGGTGGTGGTATGCCTGTTGACGGTGCTCTGGCTGGCGGTTTTCCCCGCCTTGAGTGCCCTACCGGACCGCGGCCAGCCGCCATGCGCCTGCTGCGCCTGTCAATAAGGGACTGCCGCTTCCTTCTCTGAGTTTGTCTTCCAGTATCGAAGTGTGTCCTCAGGGCTGGCAGAAGCCTGGCGGATCCTTCGGTTTCAGGCTACTTCCGCGGTCCGCTTTGCTTTACTTTGTGGGTTTTTTTGCTAACAACTTGTCTGTTATGAGAATCGTCTTCCTTGGCCTCTGCTGGGGCGCATACCTGGCTGGACCGGCCGGTTTCGGCCAAACGAATGGCAGCGTCTCGTTGCCGGCCCAAACCGTAACTCCCGCCTTCATCAACCGCCTGGCCGAGGAAATGCGCACCAACAACGCCGGCCTGGGCGCGGCCCAGGCGCGCACCAACGCCGCCCATTGGAACGTCGCCGCCGTGCGCCACTGGGAGGATCCCATGTTTAGCTTCGGGGGCGTGGTCGCCGGTAATCGCGGACCCATGCTCGACCAGGAAGGCGACTTGATCTATGGGATCGACCAGAAACTTCCCCTCTTCGGCAAACCCGAGTGGAGCCGGCGCGTGGCCCAGGCGGGATCGGAAAAAAGCCGGGCCGATTATGAGTACCAATTCCAGCTCATGCGCCGCGATCTCGCCCTCGCCTTGTTCCGCACCGCGCTGGCCGATCGCATCGTCGATATCGGGCAGGAAGATCTAGCCTGGCTGGACACCCAGACCGCCGCTGCCGAGCAACGCTACCGGACCAGCGACGGCTCGCTCGTCGATGTCCTGCGCATGCAGACCGAGAAGGCCAAACGCGCCGATCAACGGCGCACGGACGTCGCGGATCGCGACCGCGAACAAGTCAACCTCAACCGCAGGCTGAACCGCCAACTCAACACGCCCTGGCCGGCGCTGGCTTTGCCCGCCTTAGCCTCCCCGGTCGTATTCAGCCAGCGCCTGGTCGATCTGTCGGTTCGCTACGAACCCAAACTCAAGGTTCTGCAACAGGAAATTCGACAGGCCCAAGCCCTGGCCGAACTAACCCGCCGGCACCGCCGGCCGGACATCAGTTTGGGGGTCGAGGGGCGGCAGTACTCGGGCGATGGCGGTTTGCGCGAGGGCATGTTTACCGTCCGTTTCAACCTCCCCTGGTTCAACGCCGGCAAATACCGCAACGATCTGAAACGCGACCAGGCGTCAGCTCAAGCAGCCGAACGGGAAGCCGCCGACTACGAGTTGGGCGTTCGCGAGGAGGCCTACGGGTTGACGGTGCGTATCGATGCCGCCCGCCGGCAAGCCATCTTGTACCGCGATGACATCATTCCCAAAGCCCAACAAGCCCGGGCCGCAGCCCAATCCGCCTGGATGTCCAACAAAGGCTCGTTCAATGACCTGATGGAAACCCGGCGCCTGCTGCTGGAAGGCCGCCTCATGCTAAGCCGGGCGATTACCGAGCAGTATCAAATGCTGGCGGACCTGGTCTTGTGCTGCGGCCTCGCCGATTTGGAAGCCCTGGATATGATAAAACTATGAGACTGAAATTTCTATTCTTTATCGTGGCGACCATTGTCCTGAGCGTTTTCGCCGGCTGGTACGCGGCACGACATTGGCCGCCCAGTCAAACTGCTGCGCCCGCCGGCCGTAAAATCCTCTATTACCAAAGCGCCATGCACCCATGGATCAAATCAGCCAGGCCCGGTAAATGCACGATTTGCGGCATGGACTTGGTTCCGGTTTACGAGGGCGAAAAAGGCTTTGCCGTCAGCGATCGCCTGGTCACCCTCAATTCCAACAGTATCACGGTCCTGCACGTTCAGACCGAACCCCTGCGGCGCCGCTCGCTGGATCGCACCCTGCGAGTGGCGGGGATTCTCGAGGAAAACGACACCCATCACAAACGCCTTTCTGCCTACGTCGATGGACGCATCGACAAGCTGGCCGTCAATTTTGTCGGCGCCGAAGTGGTCGAAGGCCAGCCGCTAGCCACCTTGTATAGCCCGGCGATCCTGGCGGCCGAGCGCGAGTTCGTGACGCTGCTTCGCCCTCAGCCCGCCAGCGACACGGCGCGTGCCGAACGCGAAAACCTGCTGGCCGCTGCCACCCAACGGCTCAAACGCCTCGGACTCACCCAGGCTCAAATCGATCTCCTGCCCCAAAAAACCGACGCCGAAACTCACACCGAAATCCTCGCCCCCATGACCGGCACCGTAGTCCAGCGTGAAATCTACGAAGGCCAATATGTCAAGGAAGGCGACAAGCTGTTCGAACTCGCCGATTATTCCACGCTCTGGTTCCGGTTCGACGTCTATGAGCGCGATCTGCCCTGGATTCAACCGGGTCAGATCCTGGAGATCACGACTCCCGCAGCGCCGGGCCAGGTATTTGCCGCCACGGTCGGCTTCGTCGAACCAGCAGTCAACGACAGCACCCGCAGCGCCAAAGTACGGGCTGATGTGTCCAATCCCGTCGTCGAGAACCAGGGCCAAAAACAGCGCGCGCTTCGCCAAAAACTTTACGCCGAAGCGCGCGTGACCATGGCCATCCCCGAAGTCCTGGCGATTCCGCGCAGCGCTGTCCTTTCGCCCGCCGCCCAACCGGTGGCGTACGTGGATAAGGGCGGCGGCTCGTACGAACAACGAGCGCTCAAACTCGGCCGCTCCGGCAACGGTTACTGGGAACTGCTCGACGGCGTGGCCGAAGGCGAACGCGTCGTCACCGAAGGCAATCTGATGATCGACGCTCAGGCCCAGCTCAACCAAAGCATCCAACCGGCCGCCGCCGCCCCAGCCGCCACCCCCGAGCCGCATCCCGCAGCAGCGGCGCCCGTCCTCTTGAAGGATGACCAAGTCCAGGCCGCCCGCGATTTCCTGGAAGCCGCCAGCACCCTCGCCGCCGCTCTGGCCTCGGACAAGATTGAATCCTACAACCAGGCCGCCGGGAAGTTTCACACCGCAACCCCCGCACTGCAAAAGGCCGCCGCCGATATCGCCACGTGGAAACCATACGCCGATGCCATCGGCACCCTTGGTCATCTGGCGACAGCGACCAACCTGGCATCCGCTCGAGCCGCGTTCCTGCCCTTCAGCGCCAAAGCGGTGGATTTCGCCAAATACCTGCGGCGGCAGGACGATCGCTTCAAGTCACTGAAAATCTACCACTGTCCGATGGCACCCAAGCCCGGCCTCTGGCTGCAATTGCAGGGCCCCCTGCACAATCCCTTCTTCGGCGCCGAAATGCCTGATTGTGGGGAGGAAGTGCCATGATTAATCGCCTGGTCGAATGGTCGATGCGCAACCGCTTCCTGGTCCTCTGCGGCCTGCTGATCGTCATCGGCCTGGGCGCCCACTCCCTGTATCGCACCCCGGTGGATGCCATCCCGGATCTGAGCGAAAACCAGGTCATTGTGTTTGCCGACTGGATGGGCCGCAGTCCGCAGGAGGTCGAGGACCAGGTCACTTACCCGCTTTCGGTCAACTTGCAGGGATTGGCCGGCGTCAAAACCGTTCGGGCTACTTCGATGTTCGGTTTCTCGCTGATTACTGTCATTTTCGAGGACAACATCGACAACTATTTCGCCCGCTCGCGCATCCTCGAGCGCTTGAATTACCTGGGCGATGTCCTCCCCGCTGGGGTGATCCCGAAGCTGGGGCCCGATGCCACCGGGTTGGGCTGGGTTTACCAGTATTATTTGGAAGTCGATCCCACCCAGGCGCCCGGTGGCGGTTACGACCTCGGACAATTACGCGCCTTGCAGGACTGGTTTATCCGCTACCAACTCAATGCCGTTCAGGGCGTGGCCGAAGTCGGCAGCGTCGGCGGCTTTGTCAGACAATACCAAATCGAGGTTTCCTCCACCAAAATGCGCGCCCTGAAGGTCACGCTCCAGGAAGTGATGGATGCCGTCAAAGCCAGTAATCTCAACGTCGGCGGCAAGGTGATCGAGGAAAACGGCATGGAATTCGTTGTGCGCGGCATCGGCCTGATTCAAACCACCAACGCCCTGGCCGATTTGGAAACCATCGTCCTGCGCGAGGAGAACGGCACGCCCATTCATTTGCGTGACGTGGCGACCGTGCAGGTGGGCGGCGATTTTCGGCGCGGCGCGCTCGATATCGATGGCCGGGAGGTGGTCGGGGGCATCGTGGTCATGCGCACCGGAGAAAACGCCAGGCAGGTCATCCGCCGCGTGAAGGATAAAATCGCGCAAATCTCCCCCAGTCTCCTGCCGGGCGTGAGCATCAAATCCTTTTACGACCGCAGCGAACTCATCGACCGCACCCTCGATACCTTGAAACATGCGCTCACCGAGGAAATCATCCTGGTGACGCTGGCGCACATCGTCTTTCTGTTCCACTTCCGCAGCATTCTGATCGTCACCATCCCCCTGCCCGCGTCGATTCTCATCTCGTTCATCCTCATGCGGGTTTTTGGCATCAGCTCGAACATCATGTCGCTAAGCGGCATCGCCATCGCCATCGGCGTGCTGGTGGATGCCGGCATTGTCATGACCGAAAACGTCATCCGCCATTGCGAGCGCGCCGAGGAGGAAAAGGGCGGCCGCCTGACCGTCGCGGAAACCTGGCAAACCACGCTCGAGGCCTCGCGTCAGGTGGGCCGGCCGATTTTCTTTGCCATGGTGATCATCATCCTGGCCTTCATTCCCGTCTTTGCGATGACCGGCCAGGAAGGCAAGCTGTTTCACCCGCTCGCCTTTACCAAGACCTTTGCCATGATCGGTTCCACCTTCCTGGCGATGACCCTGGTGCCCGTGTTCGCCTCGGCCCTGGTGCGCGGCCCTTTTCACTCCGAGGATAAAAACTGGGTGATGAAGCGCCTGTTGCAGATCTATGATCCCGTTCTGGATTGGGCGCTGGCTCATCGCAAAACCGTGCTGGCCGGGGCTGCCATGCTGTTGGTGTCCGCTCTGGTCCTGGCATTCGGGCTGCCGCGCGCATTCCAGAAACAGTTGGAAGCCTGGCGCTGGGACAAGGCCGCCACGGTGGCCAAAGGCATGGGAAGCGAATTCATGCCCACCTTGAATGAAGGCAGCCTGCTGTTCATGCCCGTCCTCCTGCCGAGCACTTCGCTGACCGAGGTCAAACGCATCATGGCCTGGCAGGATCAAGTCATCAAGCAGGTGCCCGAAGTGGCTACCGTGGGCGGCAAGCTGGGCCGCGCCGAAACTGCCACCGATCCGGCCCCCATCGAAATGATTGAAACCACCATCATGCTCAAACCTGAATCGGAGTGGCGACCCGGCCTGACCAAGGCCAAAATCATCGCGGAGTTGACCGAGAAACTAACCCTGGTTCCCGGCTATGTGCCCGGCTTTCTGCAACCCATCGAGAACCGCATTCTCATGATCAGCACCGGCATCCGGGCGCAATTGGGCGTGAAAATCCTGGGGGACGATCTGGACGCCCTGCAACAAAAGGCCTTCGAAATCGAGCGCATCGTGCGGGAGGTGCCCGGCGCCGTGGGCGTCGCCCCTTCCCGCGTGCAAGGCAAACCCTACCTGGAAATCACCGTGGACCGCGCCGCCATGTCCCGTTACGGCCTGCGCGCCCAGGACGTGCTCGAGGTGGTCGAAACCGGATTGGGCGGGAAGAACGTAACGACCACCATCGAGGGCCGCCAGCGCTTTCCCATCCAGGTGCGTCTGGAACGGGACGAGCGCGCCGACCTCGAACGCCTGGGCGAAATCCTGGTGGCCACTCCTTCCGGAAAACCCATCCCGTTGGGACAGGTCGCCCGCATCGGACGCGTCCTGGGTCCGAGCGAAATCGCCAGCGAAAACGGACGTCTCCGGGTGTTTGTGCAGGCCAACGTGCAGGACCGCGACCTGGCGGGCTTCGTCCAGGAAATCCAGGCCCGCGTGAAGCGGGAGATCGAATTGCCCAAGGGCATGACGATCGAATACAGCGGCCAATACGAGAACCAGTTGCGCGCCCAGCGAACGCTGCAAATCATTGTGCCGGCGGTCCTGTTCATCATCTTTTTGTTGCTGTACATCGTTTACCACTCGTTCAAGGAGGCGGCCCACGTCATCCTGGCGGTGCCCTTCGCGCTTACCGGCGGCGTCTTCCTGCAATACCTGCTGGGTTACAATTTCAGCGTGGCCGTCTGGGTCGGCTACATCGCCCTGTTCGGCACCGCCATCCAGACCGGTGTGGTCATGGTGGTCTATCTGGAAGAATCGCTGGCCAAACGACGCGAGCTGCGCGGCGCCAATTTCACCCGCGCTGATCTTATTCAGGCCGTGAAAGACGGCGCGCGCTTGCGACTGCGTCCCAAGGTGATGACGGTGGCGACCATCGTGGCCAGCTTAATGCCCATCATGTGGAGCACCCGGACGGGGACCGAAGTCATGAAACCGCTGGCCACACCGGTCATCGGCGGCATGGTCAGCAGCCTGATCCATATCCTGATCGTCACCCCCGTCATCTTCGCCTGGCTGC
>JADGRT010000092.1 GCA_017880715.1 Verrucomicrobiia bacterium
AGGAAACCATCGGCGCCCGGCTCACGATGAATTACATCTGTCCGGGAGGCGTGACGCTGGATCTGGAAGCCAATTTCGAGCAGGACACGCGGGCGTTTGTGAATTATTTTCGGCCGATCATCGAAGAGTACGAATGTCTCCTTTCGGGGAACATCATCATTCAGGAACGCACCAAGGGCGTGGGGGTGCTGCCGGCCGATCGGGCCAAATCGTATGGCGTAACCGGTCCGACCTTGCGGGCCAGCGGTGTCGATTACGATGTGCGCAAGAACCGTCCGTACGGTTTCTATCCGAAATTCAACTTCAAAACCGCAGTCGCGTCCGAGGGCGATAGTTGGGCGCGCTACCGGGTGCGGCTGGAGGAGATGAGGCAGAGTCTGAAGATTATCGAGCAGGCGCTCGATCAAATGCCCAAGTCCGGCCCGGTCCGCACCAAACTGCCGCCGACGCTCAAGATTCCCAAGGGCCGCTATTTGTCGCGGGTCGAGGCGGCGCGCGGCGAGATTGCTTTTTTCCTGGTGGGCGACGATGGTCCCAAGCCTTACCGCGTCAAAATCCGGTCGCCGGGATTCTCCAATCTGTCGGCGTTTCCGGAGATCATCAAGGGCTGGAGGGTGGCGGACATTGTGACGGTTTTATCCACCTTCGACATCGTGGTGCCGGACATGGACCGGTAGGGCTTTGCCGAGAATCGACTCATGGTGAATTACCTTTATCAAACCGACCAATTGATTGCGGCCATGAATGCCTGGCTGCATCAGCACATTGGCAACATCTGGGTGGTGGAAGCCATCAAAATAGCCGCGGCGACGGCGACGCTGGCCGGGCTGGTGTCGGTCATGGCGATGGTTTTGGTCTGGGTGGAGCGCAAGGTGGCGGCGCATTTCCAGCAACGGCTCGGGCCGATGCGCGTCGGGCCGCACGGCATTTTCCAGACCGTGGCGGACTCGTTGAAACTGATGGCGAAAGAAAGCATCACGCCCCGCGATGCCGACGAGTTAATCTATACCCTGGCGCCGCTGATCTGTTTTGCCTCGGCTTTTGTGTCGGTCGGCTTTCTTCCCTTCGCGCCCGGGTTGCAGGCGGTGAATGTCAATGTAGGGCTGCTGTTCATTTTGGGCGTATCGTCGATGGGCGTGCTGGGCATTCTGGCGGCGGGCTGGTCCAGCAACAACAAGTGGTCGCTGCTCGGGGCCATGCGGGCGGGGGCGCAGATCATTTCCTACGAGCTGTCCGCCGGTTTGGCGCTGCTAAGCGTGGTGGTGTTCATGGGGACGATTGATTTTCAGGAGATTGTTAAATCGCAGCAGGCTGGCTGGTGGATTTGGCGGGCGCACGGGGTGGGTGTGCTGGCCTTTGTGATTTACACGATTGCCTCGACGGCGGAGTGCAACCGCACGCCCTTTGACATCGTGGAAGCCGAGAGCGAACTGACCGCGGGATTTCACACCGAGTATTCCTCGATGAAATTTGCGATGTTTTTCCTGGCGGAGTTCTTGAACGTGTTCATCGTTTGCGCCATTTCCGCGACGGTGTTCTTCGGCGGGTGGATGCCGTTTCATATCGGCGGGTTCGAACCCTTGAACCGGTTGTTCGATCTGATTCCGCCCTGGCTGTGGTTCTTCGGGAAGGTCACGGCTTTAATCTACCTGGTGATGTGGTTCCGGTGGACGTTTCCGCGGTTGCGCGTGGATCAATTGATCCGGTTTGAGTGGAAGTATCTCATGCCGCTGTCGCTGTTGAACCTGGCGGCGGGCGCGGTGGTGGTCACCACCGGCTGGTATTTCTTCCGGTAAGAGGGCGAACGGTAACCGACGATGAACATCATTCGCAAAACGTGGGCGGCCGTGAAGGGACTGCTGTCCGGCATGAAGCTGACGCTCGGTTACTTTGTCCGGTTCGACAAGGTGATCACGCAGCAGTATCCGGAAAACCGGGATACCCTCAAAATTCCCCAACGGTCGCGGGGGCGGCTGGAGTTGATCCGCGATCCGGAAACGGGCGAGTACGAATGCACCACTTGCGGGATATGCGTCAAGGCCTGCCCCAACAACTCGATCGCGATCGAGAAGGATCGCGATCCGGTGACGAAAAAGTGGCGGCTGAGCAAATACGAGTACCGGCTCGACCGGTGCACCTTTTGCGGGTTGTGCGTCCAGTCCTGTAAATTCACCGCGCTGCGGATGGGACAGCAATTCGAAACCGCGGTGTTCAACCGCGATGAACTGGTGCAAATTCTCAACCGGGATAATCCGATGGCAGCCGCCACCCCGCAGGTTGGCGAGAGTGGAAGCAAAGCCGAGGAAAGCCCTAATAAACCGCCGCCGCTCTCGCCCGCCCCCGGAATTGCCCCAACACCGGCTGCGAGTTCGACTGCCGCCGCGCCCGAGACCGCGCCCATCTCGACCCATTTAACCGGAAAATCGCCGGATCAGCCCATGGAGTAGCGCATGCCATTCAAGTTTTTTTTCTATCTCATCGCCCTTTTTGTGCTGTACAGCGCGTACTTTGTCGTCACCGCGCGCAACCTCTTTCGCTCGGCCATGGGCCTGCTCGCGGTGCTGATTGGCATCGCCGGGATGTATCTGCTCCTGAACGCCCAGTTTTTATCGGCGGTGCAGGTGGTGGTCTATATCGGGGGCATCGTGGTGTTGATGGTCTTTGCGATTTTATTGATCGCCGATGTGACGCAAAAAGTATTCGAGCAAAGTCCCCGTTGGCGCCAGGGCTTGATCGGGGCCGCTTCCCTGCTCTGGTTTAGCCTGCTGGCCGGGTCGATGCTTTCCTACCGGTTCGGCGCGGCGGCGGCGGCCGTGGACAAATCGGGGTCGATCCGTGAAATTGGACGCGCGCTCTTGTCGCCGGCGGCCGGCGGGTATGCACTGCCGTTCGAGGTGATTTCCCTGCTCCTGATTGCCGCCCTGGTGGGAGCGGTAACGGTGGCGCGCGCCGATGCCGACAACGGCGAAGGCAAGGAGGGCAAGGCATGAACGGTCCCACCCTCGAACATTACCTGGTGTTTTCCGCGCTGCTTTTTTGCATCGGGCTTTACGGTATGCTGACCCGGCGGAATTTGATTGCGATGCTGATGTCCGTGGAACTGGTGCTTAACGCGGCGGCGCTGAATTTCGTGGCGTTTCATCACTTCCTGTTCCCGGGCGATTCGGGCGGGGCGGTGTTTCCGATTTTCATCATCGCCGTGGCGGCGGCGGAGGC
This sequence comes from Verrucomicrobiia bacterium, assembly GCA_017880715.1. GTDB lineage: Bacteria > Verrucomicrobiota > Verrucomicrobiia > Limisphaerales > UBA1319 > JADGRT01. The sequence goes on from JADGRT010000092.1 coordinate 3,217, forward strand.
CGCGGTGGCGCTGGCGATCTTCATTGCGTTGTTTCGTCACCAACAGCATTTGGACGTGCAACAATCCGATTCGTTGAAAGGGTGAGGCATACATGACAGGACATTGGTTCATCGATCATCTTTGGCTGGTACCGCTGTTTCCGTTTCTCGGATTTCTGCTGGTGGGGTTGGTGATTCGTCCGCTGGGCGACCGGCCTTCCTCCACCGTGGCGATCCTGGCCATGGTGGCCAGCGCGGTGGTGGGCTGGGGCGCGGCCTTTCAGTATTTCACCCATCATGCCGGCGAAACGCTGGTGCCCTGGCAATACGAGTGGCTGCGGTTTTCGCCCACCCTGGTCGGCAACATGGGCGTGCTAGTGGATGACATCTCGATGCTGCTGGTGCTGGTGGTGACCACCATCAGCCTGCTGATTCACGTTTACTCGCAAGGTTATATGCGCGGCGATCCGGGGTATCCGCGGTTTTTCTCTTTTTTAAATCTGTTCACCTTTTCCATGCTCGGCTTGGTGCTGGCTTGTTCGGTGTTGCAGATGTTTATTTTTTGGGAGCTGGTCGGCGTGAGCTCGTTCCTGCTGATTGGCTTTTATTGGGCCAAACCCTCGGCGGTTTCGGCGTGCAAGAAGGCTTTTATCGTGACGCGTTTTGCCGATCTGGGCTTTCTGCTGGGGCTGCTGATGTTGAGCTACTACGCGAAGGGACTTGATTTTACCTTTTTGACGTCACCGGAGACGGTGGCAAAACTGGCCCGGACCACGCTGCCGTTCCTGGGGGTGAGCGCGCTGCCGTTGAGCGCCATCCTGATTTTTTGCGGGGCGGCCGGAAAGAGCGCCATGTTTCCGCTGCACATCTGGCTGCCGGACGCGATGGAAGGCCCCACCCCGGTGTCGGCGTTGATTCATGCGGCGACGATGGTGGTGGCGGGCGTTTATTTGGTGGCGCGCATGTTCCCCATGTTTGCGGCGTCGGAGCCGGCAATTCTGACCGTGATGAGCATCGGGGCGTTTACGGCATTGTTTGCGGCGGTGATTGCGGTGACGCAATTCGACATCAAACGGGTGCTGGCCTACTCCACGTTGTCGCAGCTCGGCTACATGATGCTGGCGCTGGGCGTGGCCACGCTGGACAAGCCGTTGGGTTTCACGGCGTCCATGTTTCATTTGACGACGCACGCCTGTTTCAAGGCGCTGCTGTTTCTGGGCGCGGGCAGCGTGATTCACGCGGTGCATACGAATGACATGCGGGAAATGGGTGGGTTGCGCCGGAAACTGCCGATCACGCATGCGACCTTCCTGATTGCGTGCCTGGCGATTGCCGGGGTGCCGCCGTTTTCGGGTTTCTTCTCGAAGGATGAGATCCTGGCGGCCGCGGTGGAGAACGGACATTACTTCGTGTTCGCGCTGGCGCTGGGGGTGGCGGGATTGACCGCGTTTTACATGTTCCGGCTCTATTTCATGACCTTCTGGAGCGAGCCGCAAGATCACGAAAAATACCATCATGCCCACGAATCGCCTTGGAGCATGACGTCGGTTTTGATCGTGCTGGCGGTGCCAACGGCGCTCCTGGGCTTGGTGCCGTTCGGTCATTACGTACACCGGGGCGAGTTGGAGCATCATGGCATCAACTGGCTGATTGCGGGGCCCGCGATCCTGGTGGGACTGGCGGGGATCGCGGTGGCTTTCATGCTTTATTTTCGGCCGAATGGGTTGCCGGACCGGATTGCCTTTGCCTTCTCTGGAATCTATCGGGTCATTCGCGACAAATTTTACATCGACGAGCTGTATTTGTTCGTGACGCACCACGTCATATTCCGCTACGTGAGCGCGCCGTTTAACTGGTTCGACCGTCATTGTGTGGACGGCCTGATGGATTTGACGGCGCAATCGGCCTTGCTTTCGGGGCGCTCGCTGCGGCGGACGGTGACTGGCCATTTGCAGACCTATTTACTCTGGGCCTGGTTGGGATCGGCGGTGCTGGCGTTGGTGGTCTGGCAGATGCAGGCGGCGCTGGGCTGGGCTTTGACCTTCGTGGGGCTGGGCATCATCGCCGGGATCTTTGCATGGCAATGGGTGCTGCAATTATTGAACCGGAGCGAACCGCTCAAGCGGATTGAGAAGGACTAAACGACATGGGCTTGCTCACGACCATAATTTTAATACCGCTATTGGCAGTGTTCGTGATCGTGCTGCTGCCGGACCGGCAGAAACAGGCGATCAAATGGGTGGCGCTGGCGGCCACGGGCATTGATTTGGGATTGTCCATCTATCTGCTGGTGGATTATTTGCATCTTATCAGCGGATTGCCGGGCTCGGGGACGAGCACGGCGTTGTCCCTGCAGTACGTGGAGCGGCACGTCTGGCTGGGGCGTTTGGGGATCGAGTATTTTCTGGGCGTGGATGGCATCTCGGTGCTGATGATTTTTCTGACCGCGGTCGTGATTTTCTGCGGCGTCTGCGCCTCGTGGAAGCACGAGTATCGGACGAAGGAGTTTTTCGCCTTTCTGTTGCTGCTGGTCACCGGCGTGTTCGGGGTGTTTGCGGCCCACGATTTGTTCTTGTTCTTTCTCTTTTACGAGGTGGCGGTGCTGCCGATGTATGTGCTGATCGGCTTGTGGGGCACGGGACCGAAGGAGTATTCGGCGATGAAACTGACGCTGATGCTGATGGGCGGTTCGGCGTTGATTGTGGTGGGCATCCTGGTGCTGTACTTCCAGGCCGGAGTTGGCAGTTTTTCCATGTCGGCTATTGCGCAGGCGAAGATTCCGGCGTCCACGCAGGCGTGGCTCTTTCCGATCATGTTTTTTGGTTTTGGCACCCTGGGCGGTTTGTGGCCGTTCCACACCTGGTCGCCGGACGGACACGCCTCGGCGCCGACCGCCGTTTCGATGTTGCATGCGGGGGTTTTGATGAAACTGGGCGGGTACGGCTGTTTGAAGACGATTTACCTGATGCCGGAGGGGGCGCTGATGTGGGGGACGTTTTTCATGGTGCTGACCACCGTGAACATTTTCTATGGCGCGCTGGTGGCGATTCAAAAGACGGATTTAAAGTATATCACCGCCTACAGCTCGGTGAGCCATTGCGGCCTGGTGTTGTTCGGGCTGGGAACGTTGAACGCGACCGCGATGCAGGGGGCCGTGGTGCAAATGTTCGCGCACGGCCTCATGACGGCGCTCTTCTTCGCGCTGATCGGCATGATTTATGGGCGGACGCATACACGCTACATCACCGAGATGGGGGGATTGTTCAAGGTCATGCCGTTTTTGGGGGTGGCGTACATGGTGGGCGGTTTTGCCGGATTGGGATTGCCGGGCCTAGCGGGGTTCATTGCGGAAGTGCAGGTGTTTATCGGCGCATTTGCGCTGAACTCGATCGGCCACCGCCTGCTGACGATCCTGGTGGCGGCCAGCGTGGTGACGACGGCGGTTTATATTTTGCGGTTCCTGACCCGGATGTTTTACGGACCGCTGCAAAATCCGGAGCACGCGAAATTGACGGACGCCACCTTCGTGGAGCGCGTGCCGTTGACGATTCTGGTTTTTCTGCTGGCGTTTGCGGGGATGTTCCCCGGTTGGATGATCCGGCTGATCGAGTATTCGCTCGCACCGGTTATGGCGAATCTGGAACAGGCGCGGCGGGCGATGTTACCCTAGGACTTGGACATGCTGGAACAACTTGCGACGATTAGTAACGAACTGCTGCTGACGCTGCTGGCGTTCACGGTTTTTTCGATCAGCCTGGTTTCGCTCAAGAAGACCGACGGCAAGGCCGAGGTGCTGGTGACGGCCGGCGGTTTGTTGGCGCTGCTGGTGCTGTCGTTTGCGGGGACAATGCCCCACCGGGCGGCCTTTGGGGACGCTTATGTGACGGGGCCGGTGGCGGCGATTTTCAAGCGATTGTTTTTGGCGGCCGGGATTTTGATGGCGCTGCTGTCTTGGCCAGGCAAACGCAAGACGGATGTGGCGCCCTTCCATCACCTGGGAGAATACCTGGGTCTGCTGCTGCTCTCCATCATCGGCATGTGTTTCCTGGTGTCGGCGATGGAACTGGCGCTGTTGTATGTGGGGCTGGAATTGGTGACGATTCCGCTGATTTTACTGGTCGCCATCAATCGCCACGAACTGCGCAGCGCCGAGGCGGGAATGAAGTATGTGTTGTTTTCAGCGATGTCCTCGGGTCTGCTCCTTTATGGCCTGTCCCTGGTGTATGGGATGGCGGGGACCCTGTCGTTGGCGGGGATTGCGGCGAAGTTGACGTGGACGCCGCTGACGGTGATGGCTCTGGCGTTGGTGATGGGCGGTGTGGGTTTCAAAATTTCGGCGGTGCCGTTTCATTTGTGGACGCCCGACACCTACGAAGGCGCGCCCGTTCCGGTGACGGCCTTTTTGTCGGTGGCTTCCAAGGCGGCTGGGTTTGCGCTGTTTTACAAAGTGGTGGCCGGCCTGTTTGCCGTCCTGGGTCCATCGGTGGTTGTCATGGTTTCAATTCTTGCCACCTTGACCATGACGTTCGGGAATTTAGTGGCTCTGCAACAGACCAACCTAAAACGGTTTCTGGCGTTTTCCTCGATTGCGCAGGCGGGCTTTTTAATGATCGGCTTGGTGCATGGCGGACCGCTGGGATTGACGTCGGTGGTGTTTTATCTCGCGGTGTATTTGTTCTCCAACCTGGCGGCGTTCGGGGTGGTGACGGTGGTGTCGGCGGCGACCGGCAAGGAGGATATGCGGGATTACCTGGGGCTGTCGGAAAGCAATCCCAAGCTGGCGCTGGTGATGATGCTGGCGATGTTTTCGCTGGCGGGCATTCCGCCGCTGGCTGGTTTTTTGGGCAAATTCTACCTGTTTGCGGCGGCAGCGGAGAAGGGGATGTATTGGCTGGTGTTTGTGGGCGCGGTGAACGCGACCATCTCCCTTTACTACTACCTGATTGTCATCAAATGGATGTACCTGCTAAAAGCCGCGGAAGGCCGGCAGCGCATTGAGCCCATCGAAGTCTCGTGGGCAAGTTGGGTGGTCCTGGGCGTCTCCACCGTGGCGATGATCGTCATCGGCATTTTACCGCAGTTTATTCACTGGGCTGAAGTGGCAGCCAGCAGCGGGTTTTAAGTTAGATCAACGTGGTGAAGAAACGCTTCCACCGCGGCCGGTAATAATGTTCCGGATCGAAAGAGAGCACGACATCGGTGGCTCGGCCGACGATCCGATATCGTGCCACCGGACCAAAATAGCGTGAGTCAAAACTGTTGTCGCGGTTATCGCCGATGAGGAAGTATTGGCCGGTTGGGACTTGGAGGGGACCGAAGGATCTCCGGGCAGGCTTTTCGGGCAGCGACATCACCGCATGGGGATGATCGCCCAGTATTTCCGTGGCGGTAATCGGGGAGGAAGCGAGGGGAGGGGAATCCGTGGACATTGACCAGGCAGCAGTTTTGTAGCGAAGCGGGTCGCCGTTGACGATCAGTTGATTGTTTCGCATCTCGATGGTATCGCCAGGCAAGCCGATGACACGCTTAACGAGTCGTTTTTCGTCGGCGGGAGA
>JADGRT010000093.1 GCA_017880715.1 Verrucomicrobiia bacterium
CCCGCGCGCCTTTATCACCGCCTTTTGCGGACGGGGCCGCAAAAGTAACCGCCGGACAATCGCACCCCCCGGGTGCGCCGTTCGTGCGCGGCCGGCTGCCCGGGTTTGTCCATGTCAAACAGGGCCGTGTAATGGTAGTCGTAATTTTCCAGTTTCACCCGGACGATTTTCTGGCCAATGAACCGTTCGATGGCGTACATGTGCTGGGCATCCTCGGCCACCATGAGGGTGAAGGCCTCGCCCGTCGCCTGCGCCCGGCCCGTGCGGCCAATCCGATGGACGTAATCCTCCGGATGCTGCGGCACGTCGTAATTGACCACGTGACTGACCTCCAGGATGTCCAGCCCGCGAGCCGCGATGTCAGTGGCCACCAGGATTTCATAGAGGCCATCGCGGAAACCGCGCAACGCCTGCTCCCGTTCCCGCTGGGTGCGGTTGGAGTGGAGGACGGCGACGGCGTGGTTGTCGCGGCTTAGCAGGCGCGAGATGCGATCGGCGCGTTGTTTGGTGCGACAAAACACGATCACCGAATTGTAATCCACGCGCTTGAGCATTTCGCACAACAGCTCGGCCTTTTGATCTTCGGCCACGGGATAGACCGCGTGCTTGACGGTTTCCGCCGGGGAACGTCGGATGCCGATTTGGACCGTTTGCGGCGATTGCATGGCCCACCGGATCAGCGTGTCAATTTCCGGCGGGATGGTGGCGGAAAAAAGCATGGTTTGCCGCTTTTGCGGACAGCGTTCCACGATGCGTTTCACGTCCGGCAGAAATCCCATGTCGAGCATGCGATCCGCTTCGTCGAGCACCAGGTATTTGACGGCATTGAGCCGGCAGGTGCCCCGCCCCAGGTGATCGAGCAAACGGCCGGGCGTGGCCACCAGGATGTCCACGCCGTCCCGCAAGGCATCGTTTTGCTTGCCATAACCGACGCCTCCATAAATAACGGCGACCGTCAGCTTGGTGAATCGCGCCAGGTCGCGAATGGCGGTCTCGACCTGCGCCGCCAATTCACGCGTCGGTTCGAGAACCAGCACCCGCGGCTCACGCGAATGCTCCCCCAGTTGGGAAAGGATGGGCAGGGCAAAGGCCGCGGTTTTGCCGGTGCCGGTTTGAGCGCTGCCAATCACATCCTGACCGGCCAGCACCAGCGGAATGGCGCGCAGTTGGATGGGTGTCGGTTCGCGATAACCCATCGCCTGGACACCCTGAATCACCGTCGCCGAAAGCCCTAATTTTAAAAATGGCATGAGACAGATTAACATCGTCCGGCGAAAGAGAAAGCTGAAGTTGCGCCGGGCGGGCTGAGGCTGCCGCCCCTTCAGGACTGGGATGATTCCGGGAACGGCTAATCCAGGAGGGCGCTTGCTGGGTTGCCCTGGGCTAGGGTCGCGAAGCGGAAAACCTCGCGGGCCGGGAGTTCATGAGCCTCCCCCTCGGCCAGATGAAATACCAGCCCTTCGGCGACCTGCGGCTGCGCTTCCCCGCCCAGGCAACGGCGACCCATTACCGCCGCGAGCTGGACCTGGACACCGCGGTGGCCAAGGTCAGTTACCGCGTGGGCGATGTGACCTACGTGCGCGAGGCGTTCTCGAGTTTTCCGGACCAGGTCATTGTCTATCGCGTCACCGCCGACCGGCGCGGTTCGGTTAGTTTCACCGCCACGATGGACAGTCCCCATAAATCAGCCCAAACCGCCGTTCGCAACCGCAATCAGCTCGCCCTGTTCGGCCAGGTCAAAGAGGGCGGCGTGAAATTCGAATCGCGCCTGAGAATTATTGCCCCGGGCGGCAAGGTGCGTCATCACCGGCCGTAAAACGGCCCAAGCCCACTATGGCGCGCGCGGCTGGGTGCTGCATCACAACACCGACATCTGGCGCGGTACGGCGCCGATCAACGCCTCCAATCATGGCCTCTGGGTGGTTGGCGGCGCCTGGCTCTGCCACCATTTGTGGGAGCATTTCCAATTCACGGGCGATCGGCTCTTCCTCGCCAAGCGCGCCTACCCCGCGATGAAAGAAGCGGCGCTTTTTTTCGTGGATTACCTGGTCAAGGATCCCAAGACCGGCTACCTCATCAGCGGCCCCTCCAATTCGCCCGAACAGGGTGGCCTGGTGATGGGTCCCACGATGGATCATCAGATCATCCGCGACCTGTTTGCCAACACCGCCGAGGCCGCGGCCATCCTCGGCCAGGACCAGGAGTTGGCCGCCCAGCTTAGGTCCCTGCGGAAGCAAATCGCTCCGAACCAAATCGGCCAGCACGGGCAATTGCAGGAATGGATGGAGGACAAGGACGATCCGAAGAATGAACATCGCCACGTCTCGCACCTGTGGGGCGTCTTTCCCGGATGGGAGATCACCCCGCGCGGCACTCCGGAACTATGCCAGGCCGCCAAACAATCGCTGATCTATCGCGGCGATGGCGGCACCGGTTGGAGCAAGGCCTGGAAAATTAATTTCTGGGCGCGGTTCCTTGATGGCGATCATTCCCACAAAATGCTCATCGAGGCGCTGGCTGGCAACACGTGTCACTAAGATTTCAGGGTCATCGGAAAGCGCCAGAGGACTGGCGCACCAAAACGCTTCGCGCATTCACGGCCGGTGCGATCGGGCGCCAGCTTTTGGACTGCGCCAGTCCTCTGGCGCTTTGGGAAGGACGCTGCTGACCTATCCCTTAGTGCTCGCCGCCGCGTACGCCACCGAAGATTAACATTTCCACCCCTCCGAGGAAGCCGGGCCGCATGGCTGGAACGATCGAGCAAATCCACTGAGCCGGGCTGCAATAGCTATGGGCACGCTCGTCCTCGTCCTCGAAAAAAACCCTGAATCGAGGACGAGGACGAGGGACGAGGATGAGGACGAAGGATTGCGGCAGCCTCAGGATGCGAAAACAGCCATGGCGAAGCCTGTAATGGCAAGCTGCCCCCGCCCCGGAGCGGTTTCAACCTCGGAAAAAATCCTTGATCACCGACGCCACCCGTTGAATCTGCTCGTCGGTTAATTCTGGGAAAATAGGCAGGCAGAGGCACTCCCGCGCCGCCTGCTCGGCCACCGGGAAATCGCCGGCGCGATGGCCCAGCGAAGCGTAACATTTCTGCAGATGCAGCGGCACCGGATAATGCAGGCCGCAACCCACCTGGTGAGCCTCCAAATGCCGTTTCAAAGCATCGCGTTGCGGATGCCGCACGACGTAAAGGTGCCAGGCGCTGCGCGCGTAATCCGCCTCGCCTGGCAACCGCAACGGAGTGTCCGCCAGCAGTTCCTGGTATCGTAGCGCCACGCGCCGCCGCCCTTCCAGCCACGTCGGCAAATACTTCAGCTTCACCCCCAGCACCGCGCCTTGGAGGCCTTCCATCCGGTAATTGTAGCCCACTTCATCGTAGTGGTACCGCTGGGTAGAACCATGTTCCCGCAGCGATTTGGCCCGGGCGGCCAATTCCGGCTGGTGGGTGACCAACGCGCCGCCTTCGCCGCAAGCCCCCAGGTTTTTGGCGGGATAAAAACTGAAACATGACATGATCCCGAACGTGCCCACGGATTGACCGCGGTATTGGGCGCCGTGGGCTTGCGCGGCGTCTTCAACCACCGGCAGACGATGCTGACGGCCGATTGCCAGCAGCGGTTCGAGATCGCAGGGATGCCCGTAGAGATGCACTGGCAGGATCGCCTTGGTGCGCGGGGTGATGGCGCGTTCGACGAGCCGGGGATCCAGGTTGAAGGTGGCTTCGTCGATATCGACATAGACCGGCTTCGCGCCGACATAGGAAATGCCCCAGCTCGTGGCCGCAAACGTGTAGGGTGTGGTGATCACTTCGTCCCCCGGCCCGATGTTCAGCAGCCGCATCGCCAGGTGCAGGGCTGAGGTGCCGCTGTTGAGGCCGACCACGTGAGCGGCGCCGCAAAAACGGGCAAAATCAGCCTCGAATTGCGCGACATCGGGCCCCAGGCAAAATGAGCACCGGTCCAGGGTCCGGGCCACGGCTGCGTCGATTTCAGCCCGGATCGGCCGCAGTTGCGCCGCCAAGTCCAGATAAGGAACCGCTGGGTTCATATTCATCGCCTCAGGTTGCCTCAAAGCCGCCTGGAATGGCAATCCTGGCTTTTCTTGCCATGGCTGTAGCTAAGGGATGGATCCTTCATCCGCGTTTGGGCTGCGGGCGCGATAGAACCGCTGTGGGAATTGACCGGCTGCGGCATCATCGTGGAAAAACGTGCCGTTCGTGTTGGTCAATTTGAAGAAACCTGGCTCATAGTCCGAACCAAAAGCCGAGCGCCGCGAAACGGCAGCAGGACGATGGCGCCGCGTTTATAGCCGGTCATAATCGGCATCCAGCGGATTGTCCCAGATTTTTTGGAAGGCGGGCTCGGACAGACGCGCACAGCCATCCGCCAGTCCGTCGTCGTTCGCGTCCGGCGCGAGGACCGTGACCTTGGCGTTGGGCTTCAACCGTGCTGGTTCGTCCAGCACGATGAACCGTCCGTCAAAATGCGCGTTCAATGTCTGCATGGTTCAACCCTAATTTCCACTGCGGGTTTTATCAACTGGTAAAGCAAGGGCCGTCTTTTCGACCCGGCCTCTTCGCCCTGGTCAGATCTCAATACGAAGGGACAGACAAATAATATACCCATTAAACCCGGCGCGGCGGGCCGCCTACCGCGGGCGGTTCCTCCCCCCGTTCCGCGAACCACTGCCGCAGAAACAGCAGGTCCAGCGCGTCCTTTTCCCGGTGCGTCACCGCCTTCATCCGCCACAGCAGCCGCGGCGATGCAAACGGGATGGGCACCCCAGCCACTTCCCGCACGACCACGTCTTTGGCCGCCTCCGCATAGTCGATCCCACCTGCCGACCGCATTAGGTCCACCAGGATTTCGTCCGCGACTCGGATCACGTTGTAGAGCTGCAATTCCCCCGGCTGGAGTTCGCGCGCCGCGTTGTCCGGCAGCGTGGCGAGCGCCGCGAACACCTTTGCCTCGTTCTCCGCGTCCGCTGCCACGATCAAATCCAGGTCCGCGGTCAGGCGCGGAAATCCTGAGGCGATGATCGCAAAACCGCCCACCACCACGTATTTTCCGCCGCGGCGATTCAATTCCCGGCACAGGGCGGCCAAATCTTCCTGTTTTGGCGGCCGGCACTCCTCGTTATTTACATCCCGCTGCGCGCCAGCATTTTCATCGTCCATGCATCCGCCTCCTCGTGAGTTTGAAAACGGTAAACTCCTTTGGGACACCAGTGATGTTTGAAACTCTTGTGCAGTTCCGCTCCCAACGCCTGCAGGGCCATGCCCGTCATCAGCCCGTCCGGCCGGTGCGTCCGCCTGCCCACTTGGCGGTCAATCTGTTCTTCTAAATTTATGAACGGCTCAGGCACGACCCTAGCCTAAACCATCGTCCGTTCTGTCGCAACATCCAACATCGTGAAAAAATACAAAGGGACAGACAAATAATGTATCTAAGGGCTAGATCTTTTATCCGCACGCTGACTGGCCCAATAAAGGAGCAAGCCCAGGGGCAGTAACAGGGTTGAGATGGCGGCGACGCGCGGCTTGTAGCAGACCGCGCTGTAGATCAGGAACGCACATACCGCACTGAACACCAGCGGGATCACCGGATACCCCAATACTCGGTAAGGACGCTCCACCCGCGGTTCTTTGCGGCGCAGCACGAGGATGGCCAACGTGCTGGCCAGGTAGAAGGAATACACCGTGGCCGCCGTATAAAGAATGGCATTCAGGAATGAACCGAGCGTCAGGACAAGCAACACCGTGATCGCGCCCTGAACCAGGAGTGCGCGCGCGGGAGTTCCCCGACGCGCATCCCATTGGCCCAGAAATCCAAAACCCCGGTGCTCGGCGCCGACCGCGAATGAAATGCGCGCGCCGGTAAAGATCAAGCCATTCACCGCCCCCAGCGCGGAAAGGCAGATCAGCAGGCTGATGAGTTTGCCGCCGACTTTGGGAAAAATCGTGGCAACGGTTTCAGCCGCCACCGCCCGGGATTGTGCCATGCCAGCGTAGCCAAGGGTATGGAGAAAGGCTCCATTCACCAGCAGATACAACCCCGTGACGGTCAGCGTGCCGATCGCCAGGGCGCGCGTAATATTACGCCGTGGATTTTTGACCTCGGCTGCCACATAAGCCATTTCGTTCCAGCCGCCAAAGGTGAACAGAACCAGGATGAGTGCGAGACTCCAAGGCAGTGTTTCCACGGTGGTTGGCGCTGGCTGGGTGGGAGGACTTAGGAAGGACAATCCGACGATCGCCAGGAGACCAAGCGTTTTCAGGATGGTCAGCACGTTTTGGGTCCATTTCCCTTCGCTCACCCCCATCACGTTGACCAGGGTAAGGACGATGGCCGCCCCGACGGCATAGAGTTGCTGAGCGTAGGGAAAAGCCGTGCTGGCCAGGGGATCGAACAGGGTTTGAGCATAGGTGGCGAAGACGAAGGCCATGACCGCAATGTCGCCGGGCCGGACGATGGCCAGTTGTGCCCAGCCAAAGAGAAAACCAGCCCAGCGGCCATAGGCGCGGCTCAAATAGACATAATCGCCGCCTTGGCGTGGGTAAGCGCTGGCCAATTCCGCATAACCCATGGCCCCGCAAAACGAGAGCAAGCCCCCGCAGGTCCAGATCGCCAGCACTTCCCAGCCACCGCCAACACCCTTGGCGACATCCGGCGCGGTTTGGTAAATGCCCGCCCCGATGATAATCCCCACGATCAAACACGTGGAGTCAAAGAGCGAGAGCTCTTGCTTAAGATTAGGGGTGGAGATCACCGCTTTTTCATGGATACGCTTATGCCATCATTGCCCGCGTTGATGAAAAGGGTTTCCAGATTGGCATGGGTCGTAATGGCCTTGATATAGGCGGGATCCGCCATGCTGGCGTTGATATTATGCGCCACGATCAAGCCTCCCGGCCGTACCATGGGCAGTAATTTGTTGAGATAATCCAGGTAGCCTTCCTTGTCGGCATCGATAAAAACCAAATCGATGGGTTCTTTAAGCCGGCTGACTTCCTGATGGGCATCCCCCTCGATCAAGGTCACCAGCGACTCGACGCCGGCACGTTGGAAGTTCTGGCGCGAAGTGGCGGCGTTTCCCTTGTCGATTTCGAAGGTGGTGAGCCGGCCGCCGGTGGTGCGCAACCCCAGGCACATCCAGATCGAGGAATACCCCCGGAAGGTGCCAAGTTCGACCGCGTGTTTGGCGCCACTGCTCTCGACCAGCAACCGCAGCAAACGGGCGTCGTCCCGCGGTGCGCTCATGCCCAGGCCGCCCCGGCTCATCTCCTCCAGCGCGTCCAGGATTTTCTTTTCCGCCTCGTCTTTGGCCAGGGGCGCCGATTGGAAACCCGATCCCCCCGATCGTCCGCCGCGAGGCCCCCCGCCCCCGGGCCCTCTTTGGGCGACTTGCAAGGGAGATCGTTCGTTGCCCGTCGCGGACGGGCCAGTATCTTGGGCTCTTGCGGGTGTCATACAAAATCCCAACCCCAGCGATAACAATGCAATGTGGTTCATGGTTTTCATGGTTGATTCCTTTATGGCTTCATGCGCTTTCTAAGTGGACGTTAGTATGGTTAAGCTATCATTTCCGCCTGCCGAGAAAAGTATTAACTTAAAAAAACCGGCATGAACGATTATGTGTATCTTCGTTAAAAGTCCTCAGCGAACTCCCCATCAAGCTTCCGGCCGGCGGAACCGCCCGGATTCTTATTGCCGCACCCGGCCGATTTTTCGCCGACAAGATCGAGCTTGAATTGAGCGAGCCGCCCGATGGCGTCACCATCAAAAACATTTCACCCGTTCCCGACGGCATCGAGATTGTCCTGCAGAGCGATGCCGCCAAAACCAAGCCCGGCCTTAGTGGGAATTTGATCGTCAATGTCATGGCGGGCAACGCTATGCCAACTGGCAAGGGGAAGGCCCCGGTAATAAACGACCGCTAACCACCTTGCCCGCCGTGCCCTTCGAAATCGTGGCGCGCGTGCGCTAAACCGACGCGCCAACCACCGGCTTCAAGCGCCATAACCTCGTACTTTGTGGGTGTGAGACAAATTATTAACCAGTCGGATGGCCTGTTGTCCTCTGGAAACTCGGCCAAGTTTTGTCCCGAAGGGACATCGCGAAAATAGCCCGGCGTTTCAACGCCGGGTTGGGTGCCTCGACACCGCAAGTCCCGAAGGGACGGCTGAAATTTAATCCCACAAATATCGGTCGTCGTATTCAATGCGGTGTTTCTTGAGCAACGCTAAAAATTCCTCCTGAAACGTAATTCGCCGATGATGCTCCTCCTGTCCTCGGATGTATTGAACGATACTGTCCAATTTCGACACGCTGACACTGAAGGCGCCGTATTTTTCCTGCCACCCAAAGAGGCGGTGTTGCGGAAAGGTTTCATGCACCCATTTCGACGAGCCGCCCTTGATAAGTTGTAGCGCTTTGGCAACCGAAAGAGTTGATGGCAGCGACAGCAGGAGATGAACGTGATCTTCGACGCCACCCAATACGAGGGTTTTCATTTTGTTCTGCCGCGCGATGCCGCCCAGGAAGGGCCATAGTCTTTCACGAAGCTCCTGCGTGATCTGAGGGCGGCGCTCTTTGGTGCTGAAAACGCAGTGGAAATAGGAGCTGACGTATGACATGCC
>JADGRT010000094.1 GCA_017880715.1 Verrucomicrobiia bacterium
AGCTCGGACAGTTTCCTGACGTCGATCGCCGATTCCCGCGCCGGCGCCCCCACGGCCTTGGGTTCGGCGGGCGCGGCGGCGGGCAGGGTGAGGCGTTCCAGGATTTTCTCGTCGGCGCCGGCGGACGTCTCGGCCTCGCCGCGCAGATAAGCCGCCACCCGGTGGCCCGAGGTGGCGCCGGAGGTTTCAGCCTCGCTCAGGCGCGCCTTTTGCACGACGCCCAGGAAATAGCTCTCGAGGTTCTGCGTGGGATTGTCCACGCGCACTTGATCGGAGGCAACGTCGGCGCGGATGAGCTCAAGCACCTTTTGCAGAGTTGGCCGGGACAGCACGGGCGTGGTGATGCGAACGACATCCGGCGTGGCCAGCAATTCCTTCAAAGTGCCCATGGCCTGGACTTTTCCGCCGTAGTAAATGACGACGCGGTCGCAGACATCTTCCACATCCGCCAGCAGATGGCTGCTGAGAATCACGGTTTTGCCGCGCCGGGCCAGAGCGAGGATCAGATCTTTAACCTCGCGGCAGCCGATCGGATCCAGGCCGGAGGTGGGTTCGTCCAGGATGACGAGATCGGGATCGTTGATCAGCGCCTGGGCCAGGCCGATGCGGCGCTGCATGCCCTTGGAGAACTCGCCAACGGTGCGATGCTGCACCTGGCTGAGGCCGACCATTTCCAGCAATTGCTCGCTGCGCCGGCGCCGCTCGCCGGCCGGCAATGCGAAGAGTTGGCCAAAAAAATTCAACGTTTCGGCCGAGTCGAGATAGCGGTACAAATACGATTCCTCCGGCAGGTATCCGATGCGTGTCTTGGTGGCCACATGGCGGGGCGAATGGCCGAACACCTCGAGGTGGCCTTGGGTCGGATAGAGCAGGCCGAGCAGCATTTTGACCGTCGTGGATTTGCCCGAACCGTTGGGGCCCAGCAGGCCGAACACCTCGCCGCGCCGCACCTCGAAATCGACGTTGTCCACCGCTCGTGCCTTGGGGCGGCCCCAAAAATCCTTGAAGATCTTGGTCAGTCCGCGCACGGCGACGACGACGTCGGCCGATTGCGGATTGCGGATTGCGGATTGCGGAGATTCAGATACCACCATAAACAAGGTAAAAGTGAGGATATTATCCGTCGCTCAGGGCTGCATCAAGTTACGTCCGATGCCTGCCGTAGCGCAGATTTCCAGTCTGATGTATCGCGTGGAATCGTTGTCAGCCGCGACGATTCTGCGGGCTGGTGGATGGGCCGCGAGATCGTAGCGCAGATTTCCAATCTGCTGTGTCGCCGACTTCCAGTCGGCAGACCGTTCGAGGGCCGAAGCGGCAGCGGATTGGAAATCCGCGATACAGCAGGTTGGAAACCTGCGCTACGAGGCGCTGCGACCGGGGACCGGTCGCGGTCCGATCCAGCGGAAAATCTGGTTGGAAATGCGCGATTGTTTTTCATTGCACCGGGATTGGAGCCAGTTGCGGGACGGGCGCGGCGGGCGGCGGCGGCGGCGAAGGCTGCGGCGCCGGATGATAATGTTCGAGTTCTTCGCCCTGGCGCACCAGGCGCGCGCTGTTGAAAACCACAATCAGGGAACCAACGTTGTGCAACATGGCGGCCACGATGGGATGCAGTTTGCCGCCTGCCGCCAGGCTCAACCCGCCGATGATGAAGCACACGCCGAACAAGAAATTCTGGTTGATGACCGCCCGCGTGCGCCGGGACAGACGGATCAGGAAAGGCAGCCGGCGGAGATCGTTGTTCATGAGGGCCATGGTGGCGCTGTGAATGGCGACCTCGCTGCCCGCCGCGCCCATGGCAATGCCCATGTCGCCCGCCGCCAGCGCCGGCGCGTCGTTCACGCCATCGCCCACGACCGCCACGCGATACCCGCGGGCTTTCATCTGGCGCACGAACTCGACTTTGTTCTGCGGCAGACACTCGGCTACCACTTCCTCGCAGCCGATTTCGCGCGCGACGCGGGCCGCCACCGGCTGGCGGTCGCCCGACACCATGGCAATGCGCCGCACGCCGTTTTGCATCAGGCCGGCCAGCGACTCGCGGGCTTCCGGGCGGGTTTGGTCCTGCAGCCCAACCCAGCCGATAAACCGCCCTTGGTGGGCCACATAGATAATGCTGTAGCCTTCGGCTTCGTTCAGGTCCACGGACTGCAGGAAATCCTGCTGGATGCCGCCATCTTTGAGCCATTGCGCGCGCCCCACGAAAACTTGCGAGCCGTCCACTTTGGCCTGGATGCCGCGGCCGGCGGTTTCCGAAAAGTCCTTGGGTTCCGCGAGCGCCACCCCGGCTTCTCCGGCCAATTGCGCCAGCGCTTTGGCGGTGGGGTGGTTGCTGTATTTTTCCGCGGAGGCCGCCAGGCGCAACAGTTCCGCCGGGGCGGTGCCCGCGATGGGCGCCAGCCGGCTGACGACCAGTTTGCCGGTGGTCAACGTGCCGGTTTTATCGAAAATAAACGCATTGATATGCGCCGCCAACTCGATGTCGCCGACGTTCTTAATCAGAATGCCCAGCCGCGCGGCGGCGGAGAGGGCGGCCACCATGGCGGTGGGTGTGGCCAAAATGAAGGCGCAGGGACACGACACGACCAGCACGGAGATCACGCGGTTCAAGTCAAAGGTGAAGGCCCAGACCAAGGCGGCGATGACCAGCACCAGGGGCGTGTAGAAGCCCATGTACTGATCGATGAGGCGCATGATGGGCAGTTTGGTCTTTTCGGCCGCCAGGATGAGATCTCGGACGCGACCCAGGGTGGTGTCCTCGCCGGCGCGGGTAACTTTGATTTCCAGCACGCCGGTCAGGTTTTGCGTTCCGGCAAACACATCGTCCCCCGGCTTTTTATCCACCGGCAGCGATTCCCCGGTGATGTTGGCCTGGTTGAACGATCCCTGGCCGTTGACGATAATGCCGTCAGCGGGCACGCTGTCCCCCGGCCGCACGCGGATGGTATCGCCGACGGCCAGATCCTGGGCGGGGATTTCCTCTTCCGTCTTGCCTTTGATCCGCCGGGCCTTGGTGGGGGTGAGGGTGATGAGCGACTCGATCGAGGCGCGGGCGCCGTCGGCGGTGCGCGTCTCGATGATTTCGCCCAGGAGCATGAAGAAGGCGACCACGCCGGCCGTCTGGTAATCGCCGGAGGCAAAGGCGGCCAGCACGGCAATGGCCACCAGTTCGTTGATGCCCAGGATGCCACGGCGCAGATCCTTGATGGCGGTCAGGACGATGGGGTAGCCCAGCACGAGCGTGCCGAGCAGGGCGCTCAAGCCGGCCACCATGTTGCCTTTCGCGAAAAGCCATTCCACAATGAACGAGTTGATCACCAGGATCAAGCCGACCAGGGTTTGCGGCAGATGCACCGGCATGTGTTCATGGCCGTGATCGTCGGATCCGTGGTCGTGCCGATGATTCGGGTCGTGGTCGTGAGGTTCGCACGGGCATCCGTCCGGTTCCTGGCGACTGAGCAAAGAGGTTACTTGCATAGAAAATCGAGTTTAGGGTTGCGCGCCTTCCTTGGGTTTTTGCGGTTCGCGGCTAAGTTGCAGGCGCAGCTCGCGCGGCCGGCCGTCGCTGCGGGTGGGAACGAAGAACTTGTCCTGGGCGTTGGCCAGCACGCGCTGCATGGTGTCCGTGAGCAGGCGCTGCTTGAACAAAACGGGGTTGTCCTGGAAATGGGGCAATTGATCCTGAAAAGACTTCGATTCGGCCAGGACGGTGCGGACGAGCTGGTTGCTGCGGGTGAGCGCGTCATTCAGCACGACCGAGGCCTGGCCCAAGGCGCTGTTGGTCGCGCCCCGCGCGTAGCTTTCCGCCTCGCTGATTTTCGTGCGCGCCGTCTGCTGGGCCTCGAGCACGGCGTCGAAAGCCGGCCGCACGTCCAGCGGCGGGCTGGTCTGGACTTCGAGCGTCTCGATCGAAATGCCCAACTGCCAATCATCGAGCAGTTGGGAAACCCGTTTCAGGACCAGATCGTTGAAGCTGATCTTGTCTTTGAAAATCGCCGCGTCCGCGGTGAAACGCGTGGCAGCGTAGTTCAGGGCGTTATCCAAGGCGTTTTGGATCAAGTTGGTGGGATTGGCATAGAGAAACGTGTAGCTCAACGCGCCGCCGGGTTGCAGCCGGTATTTCAGGATGGCGCGGGCGTGCATGACATTGCCGTCGGCGGTCAGCGTGTAGCCGTCCACGCCGGCCCGCAGGAAGGGCAACGCTTGCCCGGCGTTTTCCATCTCGGGCGGATACGCGTGCCAGCCATTGGTGGTGACCACGGTATGGCTCTGACCGACCGGGATTTTGACGATCTCATCGATGGGGCGAGGGAAGGCGAAATGCAGGCCGGGTTTGAGCAGTTGATCGGCGCCGGTCCCGACCGGCTGACCGCAACGCAAAATGACCGCCATTTCGTTCGGATCCACGGTGAACAGGCCCGACGCAATAAAGATTACCACCAGGAGGGCCATGAGGCCCTTGATAATCTTGAAACTGCTGCTCAGCGCCTCGGAGAGCGCCACGCTGCCGGCATCTTCACCGGGCAGCGCGCCGGGGACCGCCTGAGGTGCGCGGGAGTCCGGCGACCTGGCGGCCGCGGGCTGCGATTCGACAGCGGGATGGGAAGGGTCGTTTGCCATGGGATCCAAGAGTTATTTAATCGGCGGGTTGGCGGGCGCGGTTACGGATGGGCCGTTCAGCATGTTGAAGGGCGGAGTTTGCTGATCGAGAATCAGCGTCGTGCGATCCTTGAGTGACTGTTCGAGGGCGTTGCGTTGGAACAGAAAATTCGCCAGCTCGGGATTCTGCTGCATAACCTTGTAAGACTCGGAGGCCTTGGCCTCGGCGGCGCCGGTCACCTCGATGGCATTGCCCTTGGCCTCGGCCAGAATCTTGTTGGCCAGGCTGTCGGCCTGGGCGCGGATGATCTTGGCCTCCTTTTCCCCTTCGGTCTGGAACTGCTTCACCCGGGTCTGGCGCTCGGCTTTCATCCGGTCGAAGACCTTCGAAGTGATGCTTTCCGGCAGCCCGAGCTGTTTGATGCCCAGGAATTTCACCTCCAGGCCGTAGTTGGTTTTGGCCTGTCCCTGCACGGCGGCCAGCATTTCCTGCTCGATCTGGTCGAACTTCAAATCCGCCTGGTTGGTCGAGATCAAGTCCGCGAAACCGTGCTGGCTGATGACCCCGTTTTTCATGTTGCGGATGAGCGGTTCCAAGGCCTGTTCGGCATGCAGCACGTCGCCATTGAGGCTTTCCAGAAAGGTTTGGGGATCGGCGACGCGCCAGCCGGCATAGACCGTGATCAGCACATTGATGGCGTCGCGGGTGGTGGTTTGCTCGAACTTGCGCTCGAAGTTCTGAATGCGGTTGTCGAATTTATAAACCTTTTGGACGGGCCAGGGCGCCCGCCATTG
Organism: Verrucomicrobiia bacterium; assembly: GCA_017880715.1. Taxonomy (GTDB): domain Bacteria; phylum Verrucomicrobiota; class Verrucomicrobiia; order Limisphaerales; family UBA1319; genus JADGRT01. The sequence goes on from JADGRT010000094.1 coordinate 5,395, forward strand.
GAAACCGGGTTCGGTGACGCTGCGGGAATATTTGCCGAAGGTGGTGACGACGGCCATTTCCGTCTGGCGCACCTGGAACGTGAACAGCATCATGATAAAGATGATGACCAGCACGCCGCCGGTGATGAAGGTGATCGGATTTCGTTTCATAGGGATAGGCTGGGGTTCTTGACTTCGTGATCGAAATTTACTTTTTGCCAGCCGGCACCGGCACATCCAATAGGTCCGGGCGCAGCTTGTCTTCCAGGTTCATCCAGATGATGTCCTGGGTGTTGGTGGGACCGATGACATATTTCCGCGCCGGCTTCAGGGCGGTCACCAGCGTTTCGAGATAGGTTCGCTGGACATAGACGGATGGGGAGGCGTGGAAGGCTTGCAGTTGATTGGCAAATTGGCCGGCTTCGGCGGCCGCCGTCGTGACCTTGGTCAGGGCGTCGTTGATGGCTTGGCTCAGCAGGTTCGTGGCTTCGGCATGGGCCAGCGGGATTTTTTCAGCCCAATACGCTTGCGCTCCGAGGATGTTCGTCTGCTTTTCCTGCAAGGCTCCCACCACGGCTTCGTAATCCGGCGCCACCTTGACAGGCGGATGAATGCCTTGCAGGCCGACGAAGATGACCTCGACGCCCAGTTTATTTTCGTCCGCGCGGGCCTGGATGCGTTGTTTCAGCGCCGCCGCGGCGCGCAACCGGCCCGCGGCCATAATGTCGTCGATATCGACGTTCACGAGGTAACGGACCACTTCTCGATTCGCCAGTTTTTCCAGGAGCGATCCGGTCTCGGCGTGGTTATAAACCCAGGCGTGCAAATCGCGGATGCGGTACTGGACGGGGATGTTGACGGACAAAAGGTTAACGGGGACGGCCTGGTCGGCGGCAGCAAGCGGATTGGCAGACGCCGAAACGGCGGTGTCGCGGCTGGCGACGAGCAGGTTGAACTCTTCCTTGAAGTGCGGGCGGGTCCACAGCAGGGTTCTTTCCTTCTCTCGCTCGGGATCGGGCACGAAGCCGATGTAAAACGTTTGAATCTCGCGGGTGCGCTGGGGGAAGACCTGGTCGATGGGCCAGGGCCATTTAAAATGAATGCCCGGTTCCAGAATGGGGCGGCCCTCGACCGGGCGGCCGAAGCGTTCCAGCAGCGCCTGTTCGCTGGGCTCGATCATCACCACGGTGGTGGAAAGCCACAACACGGCCAATTGCAGCAGAACGATCCAGGCGAGCGCCTTTTCAAGAAATTGATAGAACCAGGTTTCGGAAACCTGGAAGCCAAACTGGTAGTCCAAGGCCTGGGCGGCCGTGGTGATCAGGCCGCCGGGTTGGCCCAGCAGGCCGATCAACCGGCTCTCGTAGAGCAGGCGGGTGACCTGGCCTTGAACCCGTGGACGGTAAATTTCCAGCAGGAGGGTGATGAGATTTTCCGTGGCAATTAATCCCAGCACGACGCACAGGATGCGGGCGAGGATCGGATCCAGCCGGAGATAACCGAACCAGGCGGAAACCTCCGCGACCACGACCAGCACGCAGACCACCGAACCGAGCAGCAGGTAACTGGCGCCGGGCTGCAGCAGGCGCTGGCCTTCGAGGCGGGCGATGCCGGCCGCATATTTGCCCAATAGGAAGCAGAGCAGGGCAAACAGCAACATGAGCGACATGCCAAGGGTGGCGCGTTCCGGGGCGATGGGCGAGGCATTGGGCAGCCATCTCCAAAGCCCGTAACAAACTCCCGCCTGCAGGAAAAATAATAGCAGCGTAAAACCCGGGACAAAATACCGGTCGAATTGCAGGCGCGCGCGGCGGGCGGGGAACAGTTCGGCCTCCTGAGACGCAAACAAGGCGGAGCTGCTCGGGCCTTTCTTGAGCTCGTCGAGTTCGAGCGATTCGAGCTGTTCCCGCGCGGCCAGGCGCATTTGAAAGCAACTCAGGGCGGTAACGAGCACGCCCATCGCGAGGAACACCACGCCCACCTTGGCGCTGGCGGAGATGGCGTACTGCGCCACCATCGCGCTGGCGATGCCCACGAGCAGCAACGCGATCAGGTTGATCACGCCAATTTTTTGTACGTTTCTATCCATGTGCACCTTATTGGACCGGTTGAATCCCCGTTCTTCTCAATTTAACCCAATTCGCGGTCTTCGAAGAGCGCCAGGGCGACCGCCAGCGTCGCGCCCAGATAACCCACCGTGTAAACCGACGCTTGGACCACATAACCCCAGGGAATGGACTTGCCGTTTTCCAAGGCGTCGGCAAGCCAGAAAAGCTGCCAGTTCGGCACGACCGTGTAAAGCACCGAAGCCCACCAGGAACCTTGCTCGGCCAACCGGCCGAACAGATAGTCGGACATCAATCCCAGGAGAAAAGCGCCGGAGCAAATCGCCAGGGTGGGTATCATTTCCAGCCGCGTGGCGCAGGCGACCGCCCACCCGGCCAGCACCCACAACGCCATTAGAATCAGCAAGGCCGCCGGCACCAGCCGCCAATCGACCCCGGTCGCAAACGCCTGCAACTCCCCATTCTTATTCACGAAATTGATCGCCACAAACGCCAGGCTGATCATGATCACCAGACTAAACACCGCATCGGCGACAAATTGCCGGCGCAGAAAGTAATTGCTGAACCCGCCCATCGCATACGCCAGCACCATCGATCCGTAAAAAATCGCCAGGGCAATCTGGTCGGGTTCGCCATAGGCATCGAAAGCCATCCGGCTGGCCAGCAGGGAAGCCAGCAGATTGACAAACGTCAGCAGGGTCACCGCCAGGGCCACGCCGAGGAACTTGGCCAGCAGAAATGGCACGCGGCCGACGGGTTTGGCGAGCACCGCCAGCGCGGTGCCGGAGCGGATTTCGTGGGCCACCGAAGTCGCGGCGCTGAGCACCGCCCCGAACAGGCCCACCAGCAACATCAGGGCCAGCACGCTGTCTTTGACCAGCTTGGGATCGTCGCCGAAACTGAAGTAATAGACGCTGGCCAGAAAAACGGTAAACGCGGCCGAGCAGCTCATCAAAATTAAAAAGATGGGCTGCCGCACCAGTTCCATGAAGGCGTTACTGGCTATGGTCAATATCGGTCGCATGCCAAAAAATCGAGCGCGTCAGCATACCAGCAAATGGTTCGATGGCAACTTGTTATTCCCACCCAATCCGCTGAGGCGCATCTCACCTTTTTCGGGCGTTGACTCCTCACTGGGAGCGCCGGCATCTTGCCGGCGTGTTCGACTCCGTCCACGCCGGCAAGATGCCGGCGCTCC
>JADGRT010000095.1 GCA_017880715.1 Verrucomicrobiia bacterium
GCCTGGTGCGCCTGTAAGCAGACGAAAACGCCGCCTTTCTGCGACGGCAGCCATCGCACCCTGGCTTGAACGACTCGATGCCGTATGGCGTCGAGCATTTATGAAATGGAGTACTAAGGCTCGGGAAAGCTTGCCTTTACAAAGGCGCGGATGACGGCCACTTCCTCCTCCCCGGCGATGGTGTGTTCCTTGGCGAACTCGCGCCATTCGATCGACAGGCCGGCGGCCGCGAGGCGTTGGATCTGAGCCTTGGCCGGCGCGAATGGCAGCAGGGGGTCGCAGGTTCCGTGAGTGATCAGGAATCGCTGCTGCCGCGCCACGGGGGAGAACTCCCGAATGAGTTGCTCGAGTTCCGCCACAAAACCGCTGATGCCGATAAGGCCGGCCAGGCGATGCGGATAACGCACGCCCGTTTCCACCGTTATCAGGCATCCTTGAGAAAAGCCAAACAAGAGGGTTTGTTCGGTGGGGAAGCCCGCCTTTCTTTGAGTGTCCAGCAAATCGAACAGCAGACGCCGGCTGCGGGCAATGCCCGGCGCCGGATCGCCCGTAAAATCGAACCACGAATAACCGCCGTAGTAAGGATCTGGGGCGTTAACCAGTAAATAATTCAGCCAGGGCAACCGTAGCGCCGACGGCAGCCAGGCGTAGCCGGCCATGCTGTCGCCGAGCCCGTGCAATACCACCATCAGCCGCCGCGAATCGGATTGCTCCGCCGGAATCAGTTTCGTTTCCAACATGCCCCCATCAAACCGAAAAGACCGGACCCTGGCCAATCAAAACCGCCTGAAAGGTAGGAGACGAGGTAACGAGTCTCATTCTAAGTTTTAATAAGAGGCCGTCTAATCAGAAAATCAGAGTCTCGTCACCTCGTCTCCTACTTTTTTTAGTTCATGAATTGGACCTGGTCAGAGGTCGAGAGCCAGGCGAAGTAAGTTCAAGGATTGCGGTTGCCCTGAAAAAGGGGCAATCTGCTCTTCGACAACTCATGGCGACGCGTCCGATGAAAACTGAAATGCTGGCGACCCAGACTCCCGCGCTGTTGGAAACGGCCGTGGCGCGGGCCGTGGCTTTGCTGCGCGCGGGCGAGTTGGTGGGGTTGCCCACCGAAACGGTCTATGGCCTGGCGGCCAATGCCCTGAACGCGGAGGCCGTCGCGCGCATCTTTGCGGTCAAGGGCCGGCCGTCGCATAATCCGATCATCGTGCATGTGGCCAGCCTGGAAATGGCGCGCCGGTGCGTGGCCGCGTGGCCACCCCTGGCCCAGAAGCTGGCGGATGCGTTCTGGCCGGGTCCTTTGACCCTGGTCCTGCCGCGGGCGGCGGACATCCCGGCGATCGTGACTGCCGGTGGGCCTACGGTTGGCGTGCGCTGGCCCAGTCATCCGGTCATTCAGGCCGTTATTGGCCAGTGCGGTTTTCCACTGGCGGCGCCAAGCGCGAATCTGTCGAATCGAATATCCCCGACCACAGCCGAGCACGTGCGGCAGGGGTTGGCGGGGAAAATCCGTCTGATTCTCGATGGCGGACATTCGCAGGTAGGGATTGAATCGACGGTCCTGGATCTGACCGTTCAGCCGCCGCGGGTGCTGCGGCCGGGCATGATTCACGAGGCGTCGCTGCGGGCGGTTACGGGCGGGTTGGCGCCGGGCAGGGGAGAAGCGGGGCACGAGGCGGCGGTGTTGCGCAGTCCGGGCATGTTGAAAAAACATTACTCGCCTCAGGCCGCGCTGGCGATTCGAAGCTGGCGCGACGACGCCGATCTCGAATTTCAAATTTCAAATCTCAAATTTCCGAAGCAGCGCACGCATGTCCTGACCCATACGCAAATCCCCTCGCGCGCCGGTTGGGGGCAGGTGAGCATCATGCCGCGCCAGCCGGCGGCATTTGCGCGGTCGCTGTATGTTGAAATGCATGCCTGCGACCGGGCGGGAGCGGAGTTGATTGTGGTGGAGGCGGTGCCGGCGGGCGCCGAGTGGCGGGGAATCGCGGACCGGTTGCAGCGGGCGGCGGCGTGAAAAGTGGAAAAGACGCTCCGATCGGAATGGAGCAAAGCTTGACGCGGCAGGGGTGCTCCCTACTATTCCAGCCAGGTGGTTGGCCGAGTGGTCGTCAAGCAAGGGCGGCTCGGGCAAAACTGGGCAACGATAGCCAATTGAAAACCTTACGGACAAATGAAAACAATTCAGGCCGAAGCGCTCGCGCCATTTGCGGCGTCCCGGTTTGGGTCTGGTTGTTGTTGGGGATGGCGATCACGGCTGTGGCCAAGGCTGATGGATGGTCGGCCGGACCTTTCGTTCATGAATTTGACCTGACCTTGGCCTCCGGCCATCGAATGGAGGCGTTGGGGCCGCTCCTGAGTTACGAGCGCAAGGAATCCCAGGTGCAATGGACGCTGTCGCCGTTCCTTTCGCATACCTTCGATCCGGAAACGGACGCGGAGGAATTCGACTTCCTCTATCCCTTGTTCACCATCGATCGGTTTGGGGCGGAGCGGCGTTACCAGCTTTTTCAATTGTTAAGTTTCAGCGGCGGCAAGGATCAGGAGGACACCAACACCACCCGTTTCAGCTTGTTTCCGTTTTATTTGCAGCAGCGCTCGACCGATCCCAACCTTAATTATACGGCGGTCCTGCCATTTTACGGGCATGTCCAGCATCGGTTTTTTAGGGATGAAATGCATTGGATCATGTGGCCTTTATATTTGCAGAGCCGCAAACAAGACGTGGTCACCGACAATTACCTCTATCCCTTTTTCCATGTCCGGCACGGGGACGCTTTGAAAGGCTGGCAGTTCTGGCCGTTTTATGGGACAGAAGTTAAGGGATTGACGACTAAGACCAACACGCTGGATGACGTCATCACCGTCTGGGGACACGAAAAGTCGTTTGTCGTTTGGCCGATCTATATGAACGAGGCCCTAGGCTTGGGCAGCACCAACGAAGACCGGACGATGACCTTTCTGCCTTTTTACAGCCAGCAACGTTCGGCGGCGCGGGATTCGACCAGCTATCTTTGGCCGTTCTTCATGATGACCGACGATCGCGAGCGGCAGTACCGGGAATGGGATGCTCCCTGGCCGCTGGTGGTGTTTGCGCGCGGCGAGGGCAAGACGGCCAACCGGATTTGGCCGCTGTTTGGCGAGACCCACACCGACACCCAGCGCAGCGATTTCTATTTTTGGCCGCTCTACAAGTACAGCCAGTATAACGGGACCGTGCTTCAAAGCGAACGAACGCGCATTTTTTTCTACTTGTATTCGGACCTCACGGATCGGGCTACCAACCGGCCCACGCCCATGCGGCGGACCGATCTTTGGCCGCTGTTTACGGCGCGCCTGGATCCCGATGGCAACCAGAGGCTGCAACTGTTCGCGCCGCTGGAGCCCTTTCTGCCCAACAACAAAAGCATCGAGCGAAACTACTCGCCCGTCTGGTCGGTTTGGCGCGAGGAGAAAAACGCCAAAACCGGGGCGTCTAGCTCGTCGTTCCTGTGGAACCTGTACCGGCAGGAATCCACGCCGACGAAGAAAAAGTGCTCGCTTCTATTCGGCCTTTTTCAGTATCAATCCGGATCGGCCGGACAGCAATACCGGTTTTTCTATCTGCCGTCAGGAAAAGGCCAACCGCTCGCCGAAGGGGCGAAGAAGCGTTAGCGGTCGATTTTATGTTTCAAAACATCGGCGAGATGTGGATTTTGCTTTGGCGCACGCTGGGGATGCTGCCGCAGGCCTGGCGTCAGCGCCGCAAAGTGGCGGAGCAGTTATTCGAAATCGGCAACGCCAGCCTGCTCATGGCCTGCATTTTGTCGCTGTTCATTGGCGGGGTGCTGGCGCTCCAGACCGGCCCCAAACTGGTCGAGCGCGGGCTTGCCAATGTGATCGGGGCCATTGTCGGATTGTCGATGTGCAAGGAGTTGGGGCCGGTGATGATGGCCGTGCTGATAGCGGGCCGAGTCGGCTCGGCGATGGCGGCCGAGATCGGCTCGATGCGGGTGTACCAGGAGATTGACGCCCTCCAGACCATGAATATCAACCCCCTCAGCTACCTGGTGCTGCCGCGGTTGATTGCGATCAGCCTGGCGCTGCCGCTGCTGGTGATTTTTTCGGTGCTGGTGGGCTGGAGCGGCGGCGCAATGGTCAGCGTGTACAACCATCAGATCGGTTTGTCCTTTGCGGGATTTTTCGACAGCTTGCGTGCCAACGTGGGGGTGGGCGATGTGTTGAACGGGCTGTTCAAGAGTCTGGTGTTTGCGGTGGTGATCGGCACGGTTTCCTGTCATCAAGGTTTGGTGACGCTGGGCGGGCCGCGGGGCATCGGCCGGTCCGTGACCAAGGCCGTGGTGAATTCCATCGTGCTGATCCTGATCCTGGACTATTTCCTCACCCGGTTTTTGATGGTTTTTTGACATGAACGACGCGCTTTCTCCAGCTCAAGGCATCGGCGTCCAGGTGCGCGGCCTGCGCAAGAGTTACGACGGCCAGTGTGTGCTCGACGGCATCGATCTGGACATCGCGCGCGGAGAAATCTTCGTGATCATGGGCCCCAGCGGCAGCGGCAAAAGCGTGCTGCTCAAACACCTCATCGGCCTGGAAACACCCGATGCGGGAGAAATACTCCTGGAGGGAGAGCCTTTGCGGCAGCCCGGGGTGATGGACAAGTTTCGTCTGGCCATGGTTTTTCAATCCGGAGCGCTGCTGAATTCGCTGACGGTCGGCGAGAACGTCGGTTTGTACCTCGAGGAACATCAGCTCAAGACGCCCGAGGAAATCAGCCGGATCGTCGAGGACAAATTGGAACTGGTCGGGCTGAAGGGGCAGACGGACCGGTACCCGGGAGAATTGTCCGGCGGGATGCACAAGCGCGTGGCCATAGCGCGGGCTTTGGTGATCGAGCCGCAGTTGATCCTGTACGACGAGCCGACCAGCGAACTGGATCCGGTCGTCGCCGTCACCGTCGTGGAGGAAATCGTCAAACTCAAGCGCCGGTTGCAGGTCACTTCCATCCTCGTGACGCACGATCGCGACCTGGCGTTCGGGGTGGCGGACCGGATCGCCCTGATTAACGCGGGGCGGATTCTGCTGGTCGGCACGCCCGCCGAGGTCAAGCAATCCGGGCATCCCTTGATTCGAAATTTTTTAACCATTGACTTTAATCATTCAAAAATAAATTAGAGGAACCGATATGAAAAATACTCTGGAAACCCGTCTCGGCATTTTTTTTGCGCTCGTGTTTCTGGCGGCGGTCTTCATCGTGGAGATTCTGGGCGGCCTGGAGTTCCTCAAAAGCGGCACCCGGCTGCGCGCCCGCTTCAATAACATTCAGGAATTGAAAGCCGGCGACGCGGTGAAAATGGCGGGGGTGCAGATCGGCCGGGTGGAATCCATCGAGCTGGCTGAAAACCAGGTCGAAGTGGTGTTGAAGGTCAACCGGAAGGCCCGGGTGAAGACCGACAGCCAGGCGGTGGTCAAGTTTTTGGGGTTGATGGGGCAGAACTACGTGGCGATCGATTTCGGCACCGCCACGGCGCCGAACGCCTCCGAAGGCGCCATGCTGGCCACGGTGGAACAGCCCGATTTGAGCATGCTGATGACCAAGCTGGATGGAGTTGCTTCGGGTGTTGAAGGCCTCACCAAAGGCCTCAGCGGCGACAACCTGAGCAGCCTAATGGGCCCCTTCACGGATTTCTTCAAGGAGAACAAGGAAAAATTCGGCATGATCATCGGGAACGTTCAGACGATTTCCTCCCAGATTGCCAGCGGCCAGGGAACGGTTGGCAAGCTGATTAACGACGACACCCTTTACACCTCGGCGCTGGGGGCGGTGACGAATCTGAACAGCACGGCGGGCGACGTGAAGGAGATGGTAGCGCAGGCCAAGGGCATGGTGGCGCAGATCAACGCGGGTCAGGGCAGCCTGGGCAAGCTGGTTAAGGACGAGAAGCTCTATAGCGAAACCACCGAGGCCATGACCAATTTAAAGGAGGTTCTCCAGAAGGTGAACCAGGGCCAGGGCACGGTCGGCAAATTGGTGAATGACGACAACATGCTTAAGAACATGAAGTTGACGCTGCAGAAATTGGACAAGGCCACCGAAGGTTTGGAGGATCAAGGTCCGCTCAGCGTGATTGGCATCATAGCCGGCAAGCTGTTCTGAGCCGGGAGCACCAGGCTTCACGGGAACCGAAAGCGCGCCGGGATGAGCGGTGGGCGGTGGCTAACGAGGTCGGGCCTCGGGTTCGTCGAGCCCCGATTTTTTCGTGGAAAAATCCACCCGCCCGGGCTAGCTTGACACCCAGTCAAGAGACGATGGATGGCTAATGGTTGTGAAACCGGTTTTTAAATCGCGCAAGGGGCAGTTGCTTCTGGACGGAGGCAAGCTAAGGGGATCCTTTTTCCATCGGACGGTGGTTCTGATTTGTCAGCACGATGCCGATGGCGCTTTTGGTTTGGTGCTCAACCGCGCCACCGAAAATGTCGTCGGCGATGTGTTGGTGGCGGATTGGCCGGAGGTTTTAAAATCGCAACCCGTGTTTTTGGGAGGGCCGGTCCAGGCTTCAGCGCTCAGCTTTTTGCACACGGACGTTTTTTTGCCCGACGGCAACGTCATGCCGAACCTGAATTTGGGCCATTCCCTGGATGCGCTGATCGAGTTGGGGGAGGAGCGGTCGCCGACCCGCCAGGTGCGCGTGTTCGCGGGGTATTCGGGATGGAGTCCGGGGCAACTGGAGGAGGAAATGCGCAAGGGCGCCTGGCTTACCCACGCGGCTTCCCTGGAGTTGGTTTTTAATCCGGAACCGCGGCAGTTGTGGCAATACGTGCTGCGACAACAGGGGTGGCAGCATCGATTGCTGGCGGATTCGCCCGAGGATCCGGCGTGGAATTGAGCGCTATCGGTCGGGGCGGGGCGGGGATAAATCGACGAACGTAAGAACGGCGCCGACGACCTTGTCGCTGTCTCGCATGGGGCGGCAACCGTAGCGAACCGGGAGGATGACGCCATCTTTGCGGCATAGCGCGGCGGTTTCGCCTTGCAGCTCGCGGTCCTGCTTCATGGCCAGGAAAACCGGATCGGATTCCCACGGGAGTGGGGAACCGTCCGGGCGCACGCGTCGCAGGATGGTGTGCAGGGAACGCCCGGTTAAGTCCTGGCTTTCCCAACCCACCATGCGAGCGCCGGCCGGGTTGAATTTGATGAGATTGCCGCGGCGGCTGACGACAAAGACACCTTCGGCGATCGAGTTGATGATAAGCTCGCCGTGCCGGTAGAGCCGTTCGACGGACGCTTGTCCCCAGCGGCGTTCCAGGTTTTCGATTTCCAGGGCTTCGACGGTTTTGGCCAGTTGGCCGGTGCGTTCCTCGATTTTGGCTTCGAGGGTGACATTGGCTTCGGCCAGGGTGGCGGTCGTGTGACGACGCAAGGCCAGATCGCGCCGGATCAGCCAAAAGAGCAATCCCAGAAACAGAAAATTGAGTCCCACACCACCGAAAAGGATGGCACGAGTAGTGCCCGCCTTGGCTTGAGAAGTCTGGTCTCGTTGCTGCAAAAGGATGTTTTCTTCCTGTTTGAGCCGGTCGATCGCCTGACCGATTTCCAGGAGTGTGAGCCGTCCGCTGTTGGTGGTTAGGGCGGTCTTCACTCCTTCCAGGCCCGAATCCTGGCGGATTTGGATGAGTGATTTATCGAATTCCACCTGCCGTGCAATCAGCGGTTCGAGGACCTCGAGTTGCGGCCGCCGGCGCCGGTCACTGGCGGCGAGCGTCTTCAGCACCTGAAGATGGTTCGCCATGTCGTTGAACGCTTTGCGATAGGACTCCTGATCCCAGGCATGGCCGGTGATTAGAAAGTTTCGCTGGGCGGCTTCGGCGGCATGCAAAGCAGTGATCAAGGCATCGGCTTCCAGGATCACTGCATGAGTGTGATTAACCCAATCGCTGGCGGCAACCGCCTGGCGGGTGTTTTGCACGGCAACCCCGACGATGCCAATCAGCACGGCCAGAATCAGCGCCACCCAGGCCAGCAATTTAATCTCAAGCGTGTCTTTCACCGAATCTGAATGCAAAGCTATCAGGCTGGGCCGCGAAAGGCAACGCCAACTCGGGAATTTCGGTTTCATGCGAAACTTTTTCGGCCAAGCCGCCGCTACGGGCCGTAGCGGCGACTCGGCAGAGCGCCGCCATTTCTTGATCTATCATCCGCACCTCCATTACCTGGTACCCGGCGGGGGACTCAGTCTGGACGGTTGCCAGTGGGTGGCGCCCAAGCGGAAGTTCCTGCTGCCGCAGTTGAGCGCGACCGAGCAAGCGGCCTGGCAGATGCCGGCCGATTCCTTTGATCCGCTGGTCCCGGAGGAAGTGCCCGTCGAGCCGCGGCCCTGGCTTTGCCCGCATTGTCAGCGTCCGCTGATTCTGCACGCGACCTGGTTGGCAGGGCAAATGCCGCCCCAGCCGCCGGCCGTTCCCGTGCGCGGTCCGCCATGAAAACCGAACTCCACCCGCACCAAAGTCGATGGGGTGGGCGATACGTCGCTCGCCGGTGGGGCCTGCTCAAGTCCGGG
>JADGRT010000096.1 GCA_017880715.1 Verrucomicrobiia bacterium
TCTCGCCTTTTTCGCCGCGCGCTCTGCGGCTGAGACGGCGAGCGGGCGTCCCCGCCCAAGGTCACTAAGATTTCCTGGTCATCGGAAAGTGCCAGAGGACTGGCGCAGTCCAAAAGCTGGCGCCCGCTCGAACCGGCCGTGAATTCGCGAAGCGTTTTGGACTGCGCCAGTCCTCTTATGCGGCGTTCAATGTTGCGAGGAAGACACCACGCCCTATTTGGCAAACCGGACGGACCAGGACACTTCGCGGCTGGCGGGGGATTCGAGGGTCACGCGCACCAGGCCGTCCGCTTCCTTGACGGTGGTTTTGACGCCGGCAGCCCGATCGCGCTTCGTTATTTCCACGGCTTTGACGCTCCAGCTTTGGCCGCCCGCGGGCAGCGCCACCCGCAATTCATAGGGATCGTTGCCGACGATCTGGCTGCGGCCGCGCAGGATCTTGTCCGCGTCAATCCACTTTTCTTCCCGCACGTCCACGATGCCCTGGGTAATATGGCGCGAGGTGCTGAGGAGTTGCGGACGGTCCAAGCGCGGGCGCACGGCCAGGATCCGGCAGGATTGCGGCGGCACCGATAGTTGCAGCCGTCCCTGGATGAGGGGCGCGAGGCTGTTCTGCCAATAATCGAAGGCGACATACTCAACATTATCCGCCAGGCCGAGGCGGCTCAGCGGGTAATCAAAGGTTTGTTCCTGGTCATTCCAGTTAAAAATCCCAACCACATCACGGCGGGGCGACCGGCGATTGTCGGTCAACAGCCACAAGCGGGGCAGGGGATCTTCGAAGAGGTCGGCCGGTCGCGGAAGCAGGCCATGATTGGGCAAGGTGCGTTTTAGAAGGTCGAGCCGGTCGGCCGGCAGCTCCGGCATCCATTCGCTGCTCAGATTCAACTGGCCGCTCAAGGCAACCCACGAGCAAATGGCCTGTGCTTGGACCAGCGGCAGGCTGGCGCGCACATAGACCGGATCGGGATCGTTGTACCAGACGCGGCCGTGGAGGAAATACTGCCGGGTGCCGAAGGTGGGGCCGCGGAGCAGCGATTTCCAGTTGGCGCCGTTATCCGGTCCGATGCGCATGGCATCGACCAGTCCAAAGGCGCCGCCGTACGAACGCATGTTTTGCGGGGTGCAACAACCCAGAATGAAGGTGTTTTTGCCGGCCGCTGCGCGCACGAGTTTCAAACCGTCACGATAGGCCTCGAGGTTGGTTTTTTCGGGGTTATGCAGCACGCTTTCGCCGAGGTTGTCGTCGCGATAGCCGGAATTGACATAGACCTGGCGAGTGCCGGTGCCGGTCCAGAGACCGTCCATCTTGAAATACTGGTAGCCCCATTCGTGGCCGATGCGCCGGATATTGTCGTGGAGGTACGTGCGCGCGCCGGGATGCGTCATGTCCAGGCAGGTGCCGCCCCAGGCGGTTTCGAAGGGTTCGCCGTTTTCGCGTTTGACGAACCAGTCCTGATGCGCTTTGAAAAACGGATCATAATACGTGCCGGCAAACGGCATGAACCAGATGCCAGGCACCAGGCCGTGAGCCTTGATGTTGTCCGCGGCGGCCTTCATGCCACCGGGGTTTTTATCCGGCGCGAGCAGTCCGCCGGTGCCGAGGGTGGTCAATTCGGCTGCCGGCCGTCCCAAAGCCACGGCGGCCGAGAGCGTCTGGAGCTTGCGGGTCACCGTCGCGGCGGGGCGGTTGTTATGCCGGCTGGCGCGAAAGAGAACGAACGGCAGTTTAGGGAAGAGCATGATGGTGTCGCCGTTGCCATCGGGGTACGACACCTCGATCGCTTGGCCGCGGCCGAAGGTGGGATCGGAAACCTTGGTGAGTTTGGCCAGGCCGCCTTCGGCGCTGAGTTGACCGTTGGTGACAAAGGCCGATGGGGTGGCGCGAGCCGCCATGCTGAAGCGCTTGGAAGCCGGGTTAAACTCAACCTTCAGAGTTTCATTCTGGAGGGTCAGCAGCGCTTCCAGGGCCGAGGTGGAAGTGCCAATTAAGAAAAAAATGGCCGCGCCGCCAGCCGCTGAGTGTAAGATGGTTTTCATGGTGTCGATGATGGCGAAGCATGTAACAGGATTCGGTTTCCGTGGACAGCAAAAATGTTAAATCGAGGAGGGGGTGCATCTCACCTTTTTCCAATGTTGGCAACTTGGGTGAAAGGAGCGCCGACATTCTTGTCCCATGCCACTAACTTTTCAATGCCGTCATCCCGGAGGGATGGTTGAGAATAGCCCAGCGTTTCAACGCTGGGACCACAGCCCGGGCGGGCCAAGTCCCGAAGGGACGGCTGAAAACCACAAGCTCAGCCGTCCCTTCGGGACTCAACCGTCTATCCGTCCGCACCCGGCGTTGAAACGCCGGGCTATTTTCAAGAGTCCCTCCGGGACAAAAACATGGCCTCCGTGCAATAACTACCGCGCAAATCCTAGCGGCATTGGACAAGCATGTCCGTTATGCCGAGCTCGGCATAACGGACATACCTGTCGGCTTGGCGCGCCCGACCGCTCCCCAAGGCCGACAAAATGTTTGGGCTCCGAACCACGACAAAGGCATCTGGCGGTCCCTTGATTTGCGCTTGTCAGTAACGGGGTGGACGACATAGATTTACCCTGTGCCAAGCCATAAGCCTCTTGCCAACGACGACTTTTTGAAACGGGTTCGCGATTATCTGCCCATGGACGCGGCGGTATGGGAACTGGACGCGGCCGGCACGCCGGTGCGGAAGGTTTCCCAGGGCGAACTTACGGACAACACGTTTTACGGGGTTGACGCCGAAACCATGGTGGCCGCCAGTCATGCCATCGAAGACCTGGCCTTGGACGCGGCCAACGGTTTCCTGCTGGCCAGTTTTCAGGACAGCCAAAATTTCGAGTCGCAGCGCGAACGATACTGGCAAGTCGCCGCCACCATCGATGAAGTGCAGGTGATTTATGGGGGCGCGAAACCGCGGCGGGACGGGCGGGTGCGGTTCGCCTCCATGAAAGGCACGGCGTTGGAGCGGTATTGGGTGGTGTTGTATCAGGGACGCCGGGCGCAGGCGTTGCTATTGAGCCGGCAGACCAATGTTACTTTGGCCGTCGAGGATAAGACCTTCGCCGGTTTTTACACCTTCGATGCGCGCCTCATTGAAAGCGTGCGTCGCGAAGTGGGCCAGATGATGGTCCGGCGCCAAAACCAGTTGAGCGAGTATGAACGACTGCTGGCCTTGGCCCGGGCGGCCCGCCAAATACAGGAGACCTTTGTCCGGGAAAAGGCCTGGCTGGAGGCCGCGCTCGGGCGGTGGCAGGCGCAACGGGAACCGCAGCAGTTGCGGCATTTCTCGGCGGATTTCGATCAGTCCATGCAGCATTTTCAGGAACTCAAAGGACGGCTGGCGGACACGCTTAGCCTGGCCGAATCGGAGACGCATCATGATTGAACTCATTCAGTTTCCCTGGAGCCCCTTCTGCCTGGCGCAGAAACGCATTCTGGAGTACTCGGGCGCCCGTTTCAAGGTGGTGAATATCCCCTGTACCGATCGCGCGCTGGTGTGGCGTCTGACCCGGCAGCGTTATCACAAGGTGCCGATCATTAGGGATGGTAAAACCGTGGTGTTTGAAACGAATGACGATTCCCAGGTGATCGCCAAATACCTCGACACCAAGCTGCAGCTCGGGTTGTTTCCCCATACCTGGGAGGGCGTGCAGGCCATCCTGTGGCGCCACATCGAAAAGGAGGTCGAAGGATTCGCCTTCAAACTGAACGACATTTATTTCGGGGAAAACGTGCCCGCCAGGAATCGTTTGGATTATATCCGTTACAAGGAGCGCAAGTTCGGCGCCGGGTGCCTGCAACAATGGCGGCAGGAGCAGGATCATCTGCTGGTCCAATTGACCCATGGCCTGGTTCCTTACGAGCAAATGCTGGCGGACAAGTCGTATCTGCTCGATGCGAGCCCCCGCTTTGTGGACTTCGACCTCTACGGCATGTTGGCCAATTTTCTCTATGCGAACCACCACCCGCTGCCGCAGGCGCACGCCCATTTGCGGTCCTGGTACGAGCGCATGAGTCGGGTGACTCTGAAAACGACGCGCCAAGCTTTGTAACCTACCCCGTGTGAAAAACTATATTCTGGACACCAACGTCCTGCTGCACGACCCCAATTCCATCCTTAACTTCCAAGAGAACATCATTCTGTTGCCCATCGAGGTGATCGAGGAAATCGACCGGTTCAAACGCGAATCCTCCGATTTAGGCCAGAATGCTCGCGCGGTTTCCCGAATGCTCGATGCCCTGCGGAATCAAGGTCGATTGAGCGAAGGCGTGCGGTTGAGTAGCGGGGGCAAACTGCGGATTCTCTTCTCGCCGCCCAACGGCCATAGCCTGCCCCAAATCGGCAAGGACTCCGTCGATAGCCGGATCATCGCGCTGGCTTTGACGATCCAAAAAGCCGAGCCGCAGGTACCCACCATTCTCGTAACCAAGGACATTAATTTGCGGCTCAAAGCCGATGCCCTCGGTTTGCCCGCCGAGGATTACGAAACGGATCGCGTGCTGCTGAAGGATCTTTATACCGGCATGTTCGAATGGCAGGTCAGCGCCGAAAAAATGTCCCATTTCCGAACCCATAACGAGCTGGAACTCAACGGCGGCGGCCAGTATTTCCCCAACGAATTCTGCGCCCTGGCCGAAGCGTCCAATCCCAAACGCGTGGCGCTGGCCAAGGTGGATCACACCGGCCAAAAACTGGTGCCCATCCTCGATTCGCGCGAGGGCATCTGGGGCATCAAGCCGCGCAACCGGGAACAGCACTTTGCGCTCGATGCCCTGCTGGACGAGCGCGTCCGACTGGTCACGCTCATGGGCAAGGCGGGCACCGGCAAGACCTTGCTCGCCCTGGCCGCGGCCCTGAAACTCACCATGCAGGAACGCGAGTACCGGAGGGTCGTCGTGGCCCGACCCACCATTTCCATGGGCAAGGAACTCGGTTTTCTGCCGGGAACGCTCGAGGAAAAGCTCAATCCGTGGATGCAGCCGATTTACGACGCCCTGGAACTTCTGGGCGATCTCAATATGGGTCACGAACACCGGCGCAGCACCGATCTGGTCCGGTCCGGCAGCATCGTGGTCGAGGCCTTAAGCTATATCCGCGGACGCAGCATCGCCAACCAGTTCATAGTGATTGACGAAGCCCAGAACCTGACGCCCCTCGAAGTGAAGACCATCATCACGCGCGTGGGGTGCGGTTCCAAGATCGTGTTCACCGGCGATCCCTACCAGATCGACAACCCCTATGTGGATTCCTGCTCGAACGGGTTCAACTACATCGTCAGCAAATTCCGACCGGAATCCATCGCCGCTCACATCGAGTTGGAAAAGGGCGAGCGCTCCGAACTGGCCGAATTGGCGGCGAATATTTTGT
Organism: Verrucomicrobiia bacterium; assembly: GCA_017880715.1. Lineage (GTDB taxonomy): Bacteria > Verrucomicrobiota > Verrucomicrobiia > Limisphaerales > UBA1319 > JADGRT01. Next base: position 5,397 of record JADGRT010000096.1, read on the forward strand.
AGTGCGCCGGCCCAAACACCTTGACTCCCCGCCGGTCGCTTTTATGATGCGACCTTTATGGCGGATGCATTGAACAACCTAAAATGAAACGCTGAAATATGAGTTCTATCTACGACATTGAGGCGCGCGAAATCCTGGACTCGCGCGGCAACCCCACCGTGGAGGTGGATGTGTATCTGGCCGACGGTTCCCTGGGCCGCGCGGCGGTGCCCTCCGGCGCCAGCACGGGCGAGCATGAAGCCATCGAATTGCGCGACGGCGACAAGAAACGCTATCTCGGCAAAGGCGTGTCCAAGGCGGTCAAGAACGTGACCGAAATCATTCTGCCGACGCTGGCAGGTCTGGACGCCCTGGATCAATTGACCATTGACCGCACCCTGCTGGAACTCGATGGCACGGAAACCAAATCCAAGCTGGGCGCCAATGCCATTTTGGCCGTGTCCCTCGCCAATGCCAAGGCCGCCGCGGTATCGGTCGGCCAGCCCCTGTTCAAATACCTGGGCGGACCGAACGCCAAGGTGCTGCCGGTGCCCATGGCCAACGTGATCAACGGTGGCGCCCACTCCGACGCCCCGATCGATTTCCAGGAGTTTATGATCGTGCCCAAGGGTTTCAACAGCTTCTCGGAAGGCCTGCGCGCCATCACCGAAACCTTCCATGCCCTCAAGCGCGTGCTCCAGAAGAAGGGCCTGTCCACCACCGTGGGCGACGAAGGCGGTTTCGCGCCCAAGCTCGAGAGCACCGAGGCGGCCATCGAAGTCATCCTGCAGGCCGTCAAGGATGCCGGGTACAAGTCCGGCAAGGAAATGTTCCTGGCCCTCGATGTGGCCGCCTCGGAATTCTACGATGCCAAAGCCGGCCAGTATGTGTTCAAGAAGAGCAGCGGACGCAAAATGAGCGGCGAAGAACTCGTCGCTTTTTACGGCGAACTCATCGGCCAGTACCCGATCATCAGCATCGAGGACGGTTGCGCCGAAAATGACTGGAAGACCTGGAAACGGCTCACCGACAAACTCGGGGATAAGATCCAGCTCGTGGGCGACGACCTGTTCGTCACCAATGTCAAATTCCTGCGCCAGGGCATCGAGCAAGGGGTCGCCAATTCCATCCTGATCAAGGTGAACCAGATTGGCTCGCTCACCGAAACCCTGGACGCCGTCGAGCTGGCCCAGAACAACAATTACACGGCGGTCATCAGCCATCGCTCGGGCGAAACCGAGGACTCGACCATTGCCGACATCGCCGTCGCGACCAATGCCGGCCAGATCAAGACCGGTTCCTTGAGCCGCACCGACCGCGTGGCCAAGTACAACCAGTTGCTGCGCATCGAGCAGTTGCTCGGGCAGAACGCCGTGTACGGCGGCAAGTTCTAAAAATTGCGAAACTTAAGTGACCCTTCCGGCGGGAACGGCTTTATAGGCCGGCCCCACAAATTTATAGATGAAAAAGTTTAAGTTATCTTTGCCGGAGGATCGTTACTTTGGCCCGGATCCGCGCCAGAAAAAAATCGCCCGGCGGCTGTACGATCGGGTGGCGCATCTGCCCCTGGTCTGCCCGCATGGCCATGTCGATCCGCGCCTGTTTGCCGATCCCAATTACACCTTTGGCACACCCGCCGAGATGGTCATCATGCCGGATCATTACGCGTTTCGCATGCTGTATTCGCAGGGCATCCCCCTGGAGAAACTGGGCATTCCACGGGCGGACGGCGGAGCGGTCGAGCCGGATCACCGCAAAATCTGGCAGACCTTCGCCGAAAATTTCTTTCTCTTTCGCGGCACCCCCACCGGCATGTGGCTGGCGCACGAGCTGTATTCGGTTTTCGGCATTCGGGAAAAACTGGCCGCCGAGTCCGGCCAGCGCATTTACGACCAGATCGCGGCCAAGCTGAAGTCCGCCGAGTTTCGTCCGCGCCGGCTCTTCGAGAAGTTCAACATCGAAGTGCTCTGCACCACCGATGCGGCCACCGATCCGCTGCCCCATCACCAGGCGATTCGCGCTTCCGGCTGGAAGGGCCGCATTTTGCCGACTTTCCGTCCGGACGGCGTCGTGAACCTGAACATGGCCGGCTGGAAGAAGAACATCGACGATTTGAGCGAGGTTAGCGGGATCGAGGTCAGGAATTACCGGTCATATATCCAGGCCCTCGAGAATCGTCGCGCCTTTTTCAAAGCTCAGGGAGCCGCTGCCACCGATCATGCGGCGACGGTGCCCTACACCGCGGAACTCAGTTCGGCGGCGGCGGACACGATTCTCAAGCGCGCATTCCAGGGGAAGGCTACCCCGGAGGACGCGGTGCGGTTCACCGGTCACATGATCATGGAAAACGCCCGCATGAGCATCGAAGACGGGCTGGTCATGCAATTCCATTCGGGCAGTTACCGCAATCACAACGCGGCAATTTATCAGCGGTTCGGTTTGGACAAGGGCTGCGACATTCCGGTTCGGGCCGAGTACACCGAAAACCTGAAGCCGTTGCTGAACAAGTACGGGAATGACGCGCGCTTGACCCTGATTCTGTTTACGCTCGACGAATCCACCTACGCGCGGGAGTTGGCGCCGTTAGCCGGACATTACCCGGCGCTGAAGGTGGGTCCGCCCTGGTGGTTCCACGACAGCCTCAACGGCATCATGCGTTACCGCGAACAGACCGCGGAAACCGCCGGCATTTACAACACGGCGGGCTTCAACGACGACACCCGCGCCTTTGCGTCCATTCCCGCGCGTCATGACCTGTGGCGCCGGGTTGATGCCAACTGGATTGCCGGCTTGGTGGTTCGCGGCGTGGTGGATATGAGTGACGCCGAGGAGATGATCCAGGACACGGCCTACCGCTTGGTCAAACAGGTTTATAAGCTTTAAGCCGGTTTCCCATGTGCCAGCGGCGCGCCGGATGGCTCCGGCGCGCTTTTTTTTGGGGAGCGCGGCAGCTTGCTGCCGCTTTCCTTTTCGCAGGCCCGCCAACCGTCAAATCCTCCGTCGCTGGGGTCACCCATTAAAGATATTAGTTAACCGATCTTCGAGCCTAGCACTACAGCGACATTTTGTAGGCCGGCTGCCCCCAGCCGGCGCCGGGTCGGGGGACCCGGCCTACAACGATGGTTCATGGAAGCCCCACGGCT
>JADGRT010000006.1 GCA_017880715.1 Verrucomicrobiia bacterium
AACAACAATGGCTGGTCTTCTGGTCATCGACCATCCCGGGAAAATTTCCGGAAACCGAGGCCACCGGCGATAATGGCTACAACCACCGCGCCTATTACGTCACCACGAAGGATTTCAAAACGTTCAGCGACTCCAAACTGCTTTACAATCCGGGCTTTAACATGATCGACGCCACGCTGCTTTCGGCTGGCGATAAATACTATCTCATCTTCAAAGACGAACGCAAAAACCCGGTGCAGAAAAACCTGCGCTACGCGGTCGCTGATCAGGCAGAAGGTCCGTTCGGTGCGCCGTCGGAACCGTTCACCGGCGATTGGGTGGAAGGGCCATCGGCGATTAAAATCAAAAACGAATACCTCGTCTATTTCGACCACTACACCCAGCCGCACTACTACGGCGCCGTGCGCTCGAAAGATCTCAAGACCTGGGAAGACTGCTCGAAGGAAATGCAATTCCCGCCCGGGCATCGACACGGCACGGTTTTGCGGATTCCACCAGACACCGCCAAGGCATTGACCGGATGGTCGTCGGGTAAATGATCATGATAAAACCCGTTAAAAACATTTGACGCCGCAAAGCTATGAAGCGAATATACGACATAATAAGTCGTTTATACGTTCTTAAAGCGGCTTGATCGGTAAGGGATCGTATAAGAAAGGCCATATTATGTCACGCATCTACAACGACATCACCGAAACCATCGGTAACACGCCCTTGGTCCGGCTCAACCGCACCGCCAAACAGCACGGCGCGCTCGCCGACGTGCTGCTCAAATTGGAGTTCTTCAATCCGCTCTCCAGCGTCAAGGACCGCATTGGTGTGGCGATGATTGACGCCGCGACGCGTGAAGGCAAAATCAAGCCTGGCACCGTGCTGATTGAACCCACCAGCGGCAACACCGGCATTGCCCTGGCCTTTGTCGCCGCGGCGCGCGGACTGCAGTTGATTTTGACCATGCCGGAAACGATGACGATCGAGCGCCGCAAGTTGTTAAAGATCCTGGGTGCGAAGCTGGTGCTCACCGAAGGGGCCAAAGGAATGAAAGGCGCCATCGCCAAGGCCGAGGAACTGCACGCCAAAATCCCCAATAGCATCATTCCGCAGCAGTTCACCAATCCGGCCAATCCGGAAATCCATCGCCAGACGACCGCCGAGGAAATCTGGCGCGACACCGACGGGAAAGTCGATTTCGTCGTGTCCGGGGTGGGCACCGGCGGCACCATCACGGGCATTGCCGAGGTCATCAAGCAGCGCAAACCGAGCTTTAAGGCCATCGCCGTCGAGCCGGCTTCTTCGCCGGTGCTGTCGGGCGGCCAGCCCGGGCCGCACAAGCTTCAAGGGATTGGAGCCGGATTTATCCCCGCCGTGTTGAACACCAAAATCATCGATGAAATCATCAAGGTCACCGAGGAGGATTCTGGCTCGGTGTCCAAGGAGGTCAACCGGCTGGATGGCATTCCCGTGGGCATTTCCAGCGGGGCGGCCATCTGGGCGGCGTTGCAGGTGGCCAAGCGTCCGGAAAACGAGGGCCGGCAAATCGTCGTCATTGTTCCGTCTTCCACCGAGCGGTATTTGTCGTCCTGGCTCTTCGCCGACATCAATGTGGAAAGCGACAACGTGGAGTAATCCATTTCCGCCGATGACGGCCCGCCAGCGATGACCCAGGCGCAGAGAGGCAAAGCCGCAAAGCCGAGTCATCCAGTTTCGGAGGGGCGAGCTCCGGGAGCCCCATAATAATTGGGCGTCGTGTAACTCCGCCCTCCGAATAAATGGGCTCCGCCCTCCGGCCATGGCATCCGGGCGGATAAGCCTTCGCCGACTCAGGGTTATCTACATTCCTTGATTGTGTTCGATTTTTGTAGCTTCTCTGAAACGCCGTAGCCACGCGTCTATCTTGACTGAATCCCAATCTTTCTTCGCTTTCTGAAACAATGACAGGTGCCTCCCAATCCCAGGAATGAGATCCTTGATCACGTTGGATCCGGCGGTTTGTCAAATTCCTTCGGATGAAATGCCGTAACGACCTCGCTGGTGGAGAAGCCAAGATCGAGGCGTTTCTGACGCCGAAACCGCGCCCCCCGGCCCAGCTTTCCGCCGTTGCGAAATAACACTTACGCTTTCGGTGGCGGCAATTGGGCGAGGTTGACGCCTTCCCGTCGTTGGAGGGTGGCATCGACTTTCGGCACGTACATCTGGGTTTCGGCCGGCAGATGCGTCGCAATGCCGTCGAAGCTGCGGGTCTGGTACTTGTCGAGGAGTCGCTGCACGTTGCCTTCACCAGCGTTATAAGCCGCCAGGGCCAGCGGCCAGTCTTTGAACCGGCCGTGTAAATAATTTAGATACTGCGAAGCGGCGCGGGCGCTTTTCTCCGGGGAATAACGTTCGTCGCGAAGCCACCGTGAAAGTCCCAGGCTTTGGGCGGTGGCCGGCATCAGTTGGTAAAGTCCGGCGGCGCCTGACGGACTGCGCGCGCGGGCGTCGAACGACGATTCCACCTCGGCCAACCAGACCAACGCGGTGGGAGCTTTTTGCTCCGCAAAGATGGCTTTAAGTTTGGGCACCAGTTGCGCGGCGCCCTTGGGCATGGGGCGGGAGGCAAGTTGCCGCCGCCAGAGTTTCCGTTCGACCTGCGGGCTGGGATTCGGGATCGGTTTGGGCGGCTGGCCGGGTGCGGCCTTGGGTGGCGCGTTGGTGGCGCGGTATTGTTCGGCCACCTCGAAATAGTCCAGACGTGTCTTGAGCCACGTGGCGTAGGGCTGGGTTTCCTCATGCGATTCCAGCAAGGGCAGAACGGTTTGCGCGGTCGATTTCAAAGCGGCTAAATCAACCACGGATTCCCCGCCGAACCGCGCCTGCAGATCCTGGAAAAGCTGCCGCACCTTTTCCTGATCCAACTCGGGCAGCAGGTCGAGGATTTGGACGTCGAAGTTTTCCTGCAACAGCTCCTGCCCCGCCTGAAGCATATCCCCAAGGGGGACGGTATCGTCCGCTGGCCGCACGTTAGCCCCCAGGGCCAGAAAAAGAAGGGCGATGCCGAGGCGTTTCATGCGGTAAGATTAGGCTAAAAGGGCAATGGATAGCAATGCAAAGACGCCGAAGGGTTGTTTCCTGCCTCCCTGGTTTCCTTATAGTCCGGCCATCCACTTTGTAATTGCGGGCGGGAGTGTGAGGATTAAGGTGGCGGCGAATGGAACAGGAATATGATATGAAAAAGCTCAAAACCGGAGAACTCTACGCCCACCTCAGCCAGTTCCTGCAGGCCAAGGGAATCGAACTGAAGGATGGCAGCTACACCGAGCGCCTTCAAAAAGGCTGCACCGTGCTCACCGACTCCATCAACTTCGCTCAGGGCAGCCTGAAGAAGGCCAAGACCGGAGTGGATCAGAAGCTGGATCAGATGCGGCAGGTCATCCACGAAAAAACCGCGCCCAAGACGCCGCCCGGCGCGTCGGCGACTCCCGTTGCCGCGCCAACCCCGCCGAAACCGGCCCCGGCCAACCCCCGTTCCCCCAAGACCGCGAGCACGGCCAAGCCCAAATCGAAACGGAAATAACCGGGAAGACCGGCAGTCGGCCATGCAGGGCCAATTCATGAACCAAAACAAGTAGGAGACGAGGTCACGAGGCTCTGATTTTCTGGTTAGGCGGCCTCTTAAGACTTAAAATGAGTCTCGTGACCTCGTCTCCTACCTTTCATGAATTTGCCCTGCCCCTGGACATCCGGCAAATCCAGCTTCCCATCGGCCTTGAGATTGTGTATTCTTGTCCTATATTCCTTCCTAAAGACTGGAGACGCAAAATGAAAACGAACCTGCTGCGGAGTAAAACCCATCAGTTGGGCCGGGATAGAATTGCGACCGTGAACCATTCGAACGTTGACGGACCAGACCCAGATGCGTCATGGGGAGCGAATCATAAGGGTGACGGTTTCACTCTCATCGAGCTGCTGGTGGTCATCGCCATCATCGCCATCCTGGCGGGGATGCTCTTGCCCGCCCTGGCCAAGGCCAAGACCAAGGCGCAAGGCATTCAGTGCATGAACAATACCCGGCAATTGATGCTGGCTTGGAGATTCTACATCGATGACAACCAGGACCGGCTTCCTTATGCCTATGTCGCAGATAACCCGAGCAATCCTCTTTATCCCTATGCCTGGGTGCATGGCATCCTCGATTACCAACCCGGAACCACCGCCAACTGGGATTGGACCAATACCATTGCCCAGGGCAGTATTTGGCGCTATACGAGCCGATCTGCGGCTATTTACAAGTGCCCCGCCGATTTCGTTACCGTCAAACCAAGCTCCGGCCCCTATCGGGGCGCATCGGTTCGGCGCTGCCGGAGCAACTCAATGAATGCGTGGTGCGGCTTGAATGAGGGCGATATGGCCAACACCTGGTTTGGGGATAGAACATTCCGGTATTACCTCAAGCTGGGTGACATGACCTATCCCGGCCCCGCCAGGACTTGGGTTCTTGTGGATGAGCACCCGGATAGCATCAACGACGGTTTCTTTTGCGTCGATATGCGTGGTTACCCGAATCTCGCCCAAGCCGCGCTGCCCGATGTGCCGGCCAGCTACCATAACGGGGCCTGCGGATTTGCCTTCGCCGATGGCCACTCGGAGATCAAAAAGTGGACCGACCCCAGGACGATGCCGCCGATTAAAAGAGCGATTTATTCCTCGGTAAACCAGGCAAATAACCGGGACGTGATGTGGTTATGGGAACACACCACCAGTAAAATTCAATAGCTATTTCTTATTCGCATCCTCGGCTTTGATCACCTCGATCTTGGCGCCCTTTTTAAGTTCCTCGGCCGAGGGAACCTTGATGATGTCGCTGGTGATGGGTTGATTGGCCAGGGCGGGCGGGGCCGGCGTTTCGATGGCCAGCAACTCCACCTCGAAGATCAACGTTGCATTGGGGGCAATCCGGCCCGAACCCATTTCGCCGTAGGCCAGCTCCGCCGGGATGAACAATTGCCATTTGGAGCCAACCTTCATCAGTTGCAGAGCTGCGGTCCAACCTTTGACCACCCGGTTCACGCCAAAGACGGCCGGCTGTCCGCGTTTGATGGAACTGTCAAATTCCGTGCCGTCAAGCAACGTGCCGCGATAGTTGACTTTCACCATGTCGGTCGCCTTCGGAATCTCTCCCTTGCCTTCGGTCATGACCTTGTATTGCAGCCCGCTGGGGAGGGTCACCACGCCCGGCTTGCCTTTGTTTTCCGCCAGAAAAGCGGCGCCCGCGGTTTTGTTTTTCTCGCCTTGAACCTTGCGCTTTTCCTCTTGCTTGGTCCGGAGTTCTTTCGAGTAGGCCGTAATGATTTCCCGTGCCTCCGATTCGGAAATGAGCGTCGGGTTACCGCTCATCACATCCTTAACCGCCCGGGCGACAAATTCCATATCCACGTCAATATCCTGGGCTTTCCAACTGTTTCCCAGGGTCATGCCCATGGTATAGCTCAGCTTTTGCTTCGGATCCGTTAAGACGGTCTGATCCGCGGCTGCTGCCTGAAAGGCCACCCAGCCAACCAATGCCAAAGAATAAAATAAGGTTTTCATATTCGTTTCGGCCCTATCCTTCCCCGAAACCCCGCCGCTTTTCAATGGAATAATGCAGGGCGGGCCAGGCGCCATTTGCGGACTCGCCCTCCCGGGCAATTGGGGTTACATATCTTTCAGGCGTTATGAACACTAAAGATCTCATCCGCCTGGGCGTTCCGCCCGGGGAGGCCAGGCGACGCGGGCTGGACTTCATCGCCCGTTATATCCTTAAGGGACTCGCCAAGGCGAATCTGCGGGCGGAAGTGGAGGCCGTTGTCCGCCACCCGGCCGCGTTCGTTGACGACGAGCTGCGCGGCGAATTCGCCAAGGCCTTGACCCGCGTCGAGCGGCCGATCCGGGAAGCCCCGGCGGCCTGGCGCCAGTGGGGCGAAGATCTCGATCCGGAGTCGGTGAATCAGATGGCCCGCGCCTGCCAGTTGCCGATCGCGGCCGCCGGCGCGCTCATGCCGGACGCGCACGTGGGTTACGGCCTGCCCATCGGCGGCGTGCTGGCCACGAATAATGCCGTCATTCCTTACGCCGTGGGGGTGGACATCGCGTGCCGGATGAAATTGACTGTGCTCGATCTGCCGTTGCGCGATTTGGAACGCCGACGCGAGAAACTCATTACCGCCATCGAGGCCGAGACACGGTTCGGCGTAGGGGTCACCTTCCGGCATCGTCGCGAACATAAGGTGATGGATGCCGACTGGTCGGTCAGCCCCGTGACGAAGCAAAACCAGGATCGCGCGTGGGCGCAGCTTGGCACCAGCGGCAGCGGGAACCATTTCGTCGAGTTCGGCGTGTTCCGGATCGAGGAGTCGGTCCGGGATTTGCCGCCCGGTGTTTACGTGGCGTTGTTAAGCCACAGCGGCAGCCGGGGAACGGGCGCGGCCGTGTGCGATTACTACAGCAAGCTGGCCATGGCGCGGCATCCCGACCTGCCCAAGGAACAGCGTAACCTGGCGTGGTTTTCGCTCGACTCGGAGGAGGGCCGGGAATACTGGGCGGCGATGGAATTGATGGGCGATTACGCGGCGGCGAATCATGCGCTCATCCACCAGCACCTCGCCCGGCATCTCGGTCTCGAAGTGCTCCTCGACGTGGAGAATCACCACAACTTTGCCTGGAAGGAACGGCAGGTGATCGACGGCGTCGAGCGCGAGGTGATCGTTCATCGGAAGGGGGCCACCCCGGCGGGTATCGGTGTTATGGGCGTCATTCCCGGCTCGATGGCCACGCCCGGATTCCTCGTGCGCGGCAAGGGTAATGCGGCGGCGCTGCAATCGGCCTCGCACGGAGCTGGCCGGGTCATGAGCCGGTCAAAGGCGATGCAGACGTTCGAGTGGGGGACGGTCAACCGGGTATTGAAGGAGCGCGGAGTCAAGCTGCTCTCGGCCGGCCTGGACGAGGCGCCGATGGTTTACAAAGACATCCATGTGGTCATGGCCGCGCAACGCGACCTGGTGGAGGTGCTCGGCCAGTTCGATCCGAAACTGGTGAAAATGGCCCCTCACGGAGAACGGGCCGAAGACTGATCCTCGGAGCAACCGAAAGTTTTTGCCAAATCCGGTGGTTATCGGCGATACTGTAAGCGCCTTCATCCAGGCCATTGTTTATGTCGCCGTTTGCCCGATTCATTCGTGGTTGCCGACCGACCGGTAAAATCCGTGCTTTCGCCGGAATCGTTGCCGGGCTGGTCTGGCTGGGGGCCGGCGCGTTTCCGGTGTCCGGAGCGGATATCGAAGCTTCCCGGCAGGAGTTTCTTTCCGGCCATTACACCAACTGCGTCCGGTTGTGTGAACAAGCCCTGCGCGAAAACGAGCCCGGAGAGAGTTGGCGGCTGCTGCTGGCGGAAGCCTATTTGACGCTGGGGAAATATCCGGAGGCGCAGGCGGTCATGACCTCGGCCTTGGAGCGTTATTCCTCCAGCCTGCGCGCGCGCTGGCTTGGCTACATCATCCTGCAACAGTGCGATCAGTCCGCCCGGGCGGAGATGCTGCTCGAGGAAATCATCCAACTGGCCAACACGCGATCGTATGCTTACCGCGATGCCGCCAGCCTGGTGGTCATAGGAAAAGCCGCCCTGCTCACGGGGGCCGATTCGCGCTTGGTTTTGGAAAAACTCTTCGATCCGGCCAAGACCACCGATCCTGACTGCCGGGAAGCTTACCTGGCCGGCGGAGAGTTGGCTTTGGAGAAACACGATTACGAGCTGGCCGCCCGTAACTTTCGCCAAGGCCTCGAGAAGTTTCCCAAGGATGCGGATTTTCACGGCGGCCTGGCCCGGGCCTATGCGCCCAGCGCCCGCCCGGAAATGTTCGCCTCGGCCGCCGCCGCCCTGCAATTGAATACCAACCACATCCCCAGCTTGCTGTTGTTGGCTGATAACCTGATCGACAGCGAGGATTATGCCGGAGCGGAAAAACTGCTGGCCCGGGTGGTGGCGATCAATCCATGGCATCCCGAAGCGTGGGCTTATCGCGCGGTTTTGAAAAACCTGAACGGCGAGGGACCGGGCGAAACCGACGCCCGCGCCACGGCGCTGCGGTTTGGAGCCAAAAACCCGCGAGTGGATTATTTGATCGGCGCCAAACTGTCGCAGAAATACCGGTTTGCGGAAGGCGCCGCATCCCAGCGTCGGGCGCTCCAATTGAATCCCGGATTTGGTCCCTCGACGATCCAACTGGCGCAGGATCTATTGCGATTGGGCGAAGAAACCGAAGGCTGGCGGCTGGCGGAAGACGCGTATCGAAGCGACGGTTACAATGTAACGGCCTACAACCTGGTGACCCTCAAGGAAAGCATGGCGAAGTTCCAAACGCTCACCAACCGGGATTTGGTGGTGCGCCTGAGTCCGCGTGAGGCCGCCATTTACGGAACGCGAGTCTTGGATCTTCTGAGCGAGGCCAGGGCCAAGCTGGGCGCCAAATATGACCTCAAGCTGGACGCGCCCGTGGTGGTGGAAATCTTCCCTGAATCCAAGGATTTTGCGGTGAGAACCTTTGGCTTGCCGGGCGATTCGTCCTATCTGGGCGTCTGTTTCGGTCGCGTGATCACCGCCAACAGCCCGGCCACACAGGTGGCGCATCCGGTAAATTGGCAGGCCATGCTTTGGCACGAGTTCACCCATGTCGTCACCTTGCAGTTGACCCGCAACAAAATGCCGCGATGGTTGAGCGAAGGCATTTCGGTTTTTGAGGAACGCCAGGCCCAGCCCGCCTGGGGGCAACGCATGAACGCGCGCTACCGCGGAATGATTTTGGAGGATGAATTAGTCCCCCTCGGCAAGCTGAGCGCCGCCTTTCTATCGCCCAAAGATCTGGAGCACTTGGGCTTTGCCTATTACGAGTCGTCCTTGGCGGTGGAGTTCCTGGTGCAACGCTTCGGCCTGGATGCGCTGAAGCAGGTCCTCGGTGAATTGGGCCGGGGAATCCATATTGATAAGGCCATGGAAAAGCACTTTAAGCCCAGGCCGCAACTGGAGAAGGAATTCGCCGCGTTTGCCCGTGAGCGCGCCCAAAAAATGGGACCCAGCCTCGACTGGACGAAGCCCCCGGCGAAGGTGCTGGCGGGTAGCACTTCCGATGCGCTCGAAGATTGGAATCTCACCCACCCCAATAACTTTTGGGGGCTTACCGAACAGGCTAAGCGATTGATTTTAGCCAAACAATATGAAGCCGCGAAGGCGCCCTTAACCAAGCTGATCGAAGCTTATCCAGAAAACACCGGCGCCGACAACGCCTCGCTGCTGCTGGCTGAGGTCCAGCGCGCGTTGAATTCCCCGGAGCTTGAGCGCCAAACGCTGGCCCGCTTGGCCATGCTTGACGCCGACGCGGTGGAGGTTTTTATGCGACTGATGGAGCTATCCGCTGCGGCGCAGGATTGGCCGGCGGTTCTGGAAAACGCCGAACGCTACCTGGCGGTCAATCCCCTGGTGGCGCCGCCGTATCGTTTCATGGCCCGGGCTTGTGAAGCCTTGGATAAGACCCAACCGGCGATAAAATCCTACGAGACGCTCTTAACCATGGATCCGCCCGATCCCGCCGACCTTCATTATCGCCTGGCCCGCTTGTTGCGGAAAGCCGGTGACCCGGCCGCCAAACGCCACGTGCTGCAAGCACTCGAGGAAGCGCCGCGGTTTGGCGATGCGCATCGCTTGTTGCTGGAAATAACCCGGGCGGCACAACCCATCCCGCAGGCCTCCACGCCATGAAAAACTTCGCTGCCTTAGCACGCCATTTCGTAAATGCACTCACGAATGAAAAGTCCGGTGACCAGCGCCAGGCCTGTAGCGCAGACTTCCAGTCTGCTGTATCGCGGATTTCCAATCCGCAGGCCGCGCGCATGGCGGACGCGTTTGAAAGTGTGGATGCGCTGCCTAAGTCGCGCGCCCGGCCGACTGGAAGTCGGCGATACAGCAGGTTGGAAACCTGCGCTACAACGGAAGCAGATGCGCCCCAGGCGATACGTGAGAGGAATTCTTAAATGAGGCGCTTTATTTGGATCCTCGTCCTCGTCATCGGCACCGCCGCGCTTGGCCTGGCGCAATACCGGGGCCGCTCCCGCTCCAATCCCTTGGCCGGCCGGCCGCCGGAATGGCAGAACGATCGCCGATTTCAGAAAGACGTTTTCACATTCGTCCGCATCCAATACCAATCCGGCGACGGCTACGAGGATCGGCGTTCCCAGAGATGGGCGACCGATTTTCCCGATAGCGACCTGAATTTCTCGTTCCGTCTTCAGCAGATGACCTCGCTGAAGGTCAATCCCGAACCCAAGGTTCTGGCCCTGACCGATCCGGAGCTTTACGATTATCCCTGGATTTACATCGTGGAACCCGGCGGCCTGCTGTTCAGCGAGCAAGAGGTCACGATTTTGCGCGCGTATCTGCTCAACGGGGGATTTCTCATGGTGGACGATTTTTGGGGCGAGCGGGAGTGGGAGAATTTCCACCAGCAGATCCGGCGGGTGTTTCCCGACCGGGAAATCGTCGATCTGCCCCTGGATCATCCGGTTTTTCACTGCGTGTTCGAGATCAAGGAAAAACCGCAAATACCCAACATCGACCTGGGCATCGCCAGCCAATACAACGGCGGGATTACGTGGGAGCGTTCGGATGCCCGGGAAGCCCACATCCGCGGCATTTCCGACGATCAGGGCCGGCTGATGGTGATTGCCTGTCACAACACCGACCTGGGCGACGGCTGGGAGCGCGAAGGCGTAAGCGCCTACTACTTCCATGAATTTTCGGAGAAGAAGGCCTATCCGCTGGGCATCAACATCGTGTTTTATGCCATGACCCATTAGGAAGGCGATCAGGCTAACCACCAGGCAACCCAACCAAGGAACCCAAATTGGAAAAGATGAATGAAACCTACGAAGCCGACCGGCAGGCGGTGGAACGCCTCATTGCCAGCCGCGCGCAGATCGCTGCCGAATTATCCAAGGTCATTATTGGCCAGCGGCAGGTGATCGAAGAACTCCTGATTGCCCTGTTTGCCGGCGGCCACTGCCTGATCACGGGCGCTCCCGGGCTGGCCAAGACGCTGCTGGTTAAATCGATTGCCCAAATATTTCAACTGAAATTCCAGCGCATCCAGTTCACCCCCGACCTGATGCCGGCGGATATCACCGGCACCGAAATCCTCGAATCGACGGGCGAAGGGCGGCGGTTGGTTTTCGTCAAAGGACCGGTCTTCGCCCATATGATTCTGGCCGATGAAATCAATCGGACGCCGCCCAAAACCCAGGCGGCGCTGTTGGAGGCCATGCAGGAACACCAGGTTACGGCCGCCGGGGTGCGGCACGTGCTCGAAGAACCCTTCTTTGTCCTGGCCACGCAAAACCCCATTGAAATGGAAGGCACTTACCCCTTGCCCGAGGCGCAGTTGGACCGGTTCATGTTTAACGTGGTCATCGACTATTTGCCCGAAGACGACGAAGTGGCGGTGGTGACGCGGACCACGTCGCAAACCTCGGAACCGATCCAGCCCCTGTTCAGCGGCGCCGACGTCGTGCAATTCCATGAGGTGGTGCGCAAGCTGCCGATTGCCGAAGAGTTGGTGCGCTATGCGGTCCAGCTTGCCGCAGCCTCGCGGCCCCGTCAAAAGAACGCGCCCGGCTTTATCAATGAATGGGTCAGTTGGGGGGCGGGGCTGCGCGCCTCGCAATACCTGGTGCTGGGCGCCAAGGTCCGGGCCCTGCTGCTGGGGCGCCCGCACGTGACGCGGGAAGACATTCAAAGCCTCGCTCACCCCGTGTTGCGGCATCGCATATTGATCAATTACCGCGCGGAGGCCGAAGGGGTCACCGTCGAGCAGATCATCGATCGCCTGTTGGAATCGACGAAAAAAGGATTGGGCTCATGACGGTCCGGCCAACAACGCCAGGGCCGCCGACCGGCTCGCTCATCGATCCGAAGGTGTTGATGACGATTCGCAATCTGGAATTGCGCGCCCGGGTGGTGGTGGAAGGGTTTTGGTCGGGGCTGCATCGCAGTCCCTATCACGGATTTTCGGTGGAATTCACCGAGTATCGCGCTTACACACCCGGCGACGATCCGCGTTATCTGGACTGGCGATTGTTTGCCCGCAGCGACCGGTATTACATCAAGCGGTTCGAGGAGGAGACGAATCTCCGGTGCCACCTGCTGGTGGATCAGAGCCGGTCCATGAATTACGGCACGCTCGGCTACACCAAGGTGCAATACGCCAACACCCTGGCGGCCACCCTGGCCTACTTCCTCCACCTGCAAGGCGACGCGGTGGGATTGCTCACCTTTGACGAACGGGTCCGGGACTACCTGCCGGCCCGCCATCGCCCGGGCCACTTGCGGCACCTGATGCTCGCGCTCGAGAAACCAGCCGCCGGCGCCGCAACCGATCTGAGCGCGCCCTTGAAGCAAATGGCCGAGATCATGAAAAAACGCGGGCTCGTGATCCTGATGTCCGATCTGCTGGCGCCCATCGAAACTCTGGAAAAGGATCTGGCCGGTTTGAATGCGTGCCACCATGAAATCATGGTGTTTCTCCTGCTCGATCCCGCCGAGCTTCGCTTTGATTTCAGTCAGGCCGGACTCTACGAGGATGTGGAAACCGGCCGCGATTTTTACCTCGATCCGGCCCTGGCTCGCAAAGGCTACCTGAAAAGATTGGAGAACCACCTGGCGGCCGTCCAACAGATCTGCCAGGGCCTGGGCATCGGATTTCACCGCTTCACCACCGATCGCCCTTTGGAACTGGCGTTGTTTGAGGTGCTGCGTTCCCGCACGCAACGGGGCAAGCGGCTCCGGCGTTCGGGGACCTATGCCCGGAGTCAGCCCGTATGAACTTCCTGGCTCCACTCTTTTTGTTGGGCGGCTTGGCGGTCGCGTTGCCGGTCCTATTTCATCTGATGCGCCGGCGGTCGCGCGATAAAATCTCCTTCAGTTCCCTGATGTTTCTCTCACCCACGCCTCCGCGACTGACGCGCCGCAGCCGTCTGGAGCACCTGCTGCTCCTGGTTTTGCGTTGCTTGGTTTTGTGTTTGCTGGCGGTGGGATTTGCGCGCCCCTTTTTCCAGCGGTCAGTGGCAACCGTTCCGGCTGGACACCCCGGGAAACGCACGGTGGTTCTGGTGGACACCAGTGCCAGCATGCGCCGGAATCCCCTGTGGACCGAGGCGCAAGCCAAGGTCCTGGCTGCCCTCAACGCGTCCGAGCCTCTGGATCAACTAAGTCTTTATACCTTCGACCGCCAGATGCGCTGCCTCATCAGCTTTGAGCAATGGCAGGCCATGGCTCCCGCGGAGCGGGTGGCGATGGCCCGGCAACGCCTGGGCGAGTCTTCGCCCGGGTGGTCGGCCACCTATCTCGGCCAAGCGCTGATCAACGCGGTGGAAATCCTGGAAGCCAGCCTCCAACGCAGCGCTTCCCAGGGACCGACCGGCGCGCGACAGATTCTGCTAATCAGCGACCTGCAAGAAGGCAGCCGGCTGGAAGGGCTTCAAGGATATGCCTGGCCTCGAGGAATCACCGTCTCGCTCGATCCGGTCCGAACTCAACGCACCTCCAATGCCGGCCTGCAATGGATCGCCGAGGATGCCGCCTCAAACCTGGCAATCGTGGAAAACGGACCCAAGCTCCGCGTCAGCAACGCGGCCGATTCCCAGAAGGAACAGTTCCAAATTCGCTGGCTGCTTAACGTCGCATCCGCCGTCACCAAGGGCGAGGCGCTGGATGTCTATGTGCCCGCCGGACAGAGCCGGGTAGTGTCGGCGCCCAAGACCCTCGCGGGCTGGGCCGAAGGCCGCCTGCAGTTGACGGGCGATGACGAGGATTTCGACAATGTGGTTTATCTGGTCCCGCCGCCCACCGAAAAGTTGAAAGTGATGTTTCTCGGTTCTGAACCGGAAAGCGACGCGACGCAATTGCTCTATTTCCTGAAGCGCGCCTTCCAGAATACCCCCTACCAAACCATTCAAATCCTCGCCCGGCTGCCGGCGGAAACCTTGCTCTCGAACGAAGTCGCCGAGGCGTCCCTGGTGATCATCGCCGACCGCGCGTCAACGGATCAGCTCAAGGCCATTCAACCCTTTATTGCCCGGGGCAAAACCGTTTTGCTGGTGATGAAATCGGCGGCGGCGTCTGCCACCCTGGCCGGAGTTTTGGGCGCCGAAGGCATCGAGGTCCAGGAAGCCGCTTCCACCGGCTATGCCATGCTGGGTCAAATTGATTTCCAGCATCCCCTGCTGGCTCCCTTTGCGGATCCTCGCTTCAGCGATTTCACCAAGATCCATTTTTGGCATCATCGCCGGCTGGCTCTGGATCGTCTCCCTAACGCGCGGCTTATCGGCCAATTCGACAATGGCGATCCGGCCCTGATCCAAATCAGTCTGGGCCAAGGATCACTCCTGGTGTTCACCGCCGGCTGGCATCCCGCGGACAGCCAATTGGCGGTCTCCTCCAAGTTTGTCCCTTTGCTCCATTCACTCCTGGAGCAAAGCCGCACCACCCAACCTCCCGCGCGGCAATACTGGATTGGCGACGAGGTTAACCTGGCCTTTGCCCAAGGGACAACGCCGTTGCGGGTTCTCAAGCCGGATGGAACTTCACTCGAATTGGCGCCCGGTAATCCCAAGCTGACCCAGACCGATCTGCCAGGGATTTACACCGTGGCATCGGCTCCAACCCCGCATCGGTTCGTGGTCAATCTGGCGCCCGAGGAAAGCAAAACCGCACCGCTGTCGCCCCTGGATTTTGAACGGGTGGGCGTGCCGCTGCAACACCCGGGCGGGGTCACGGAAAAGCAGATCGAACTGGCCAAACAGCAGGGCCAGGCGGCGGAGTTGGAAAGTCAGCAAAAGCTTTGGTGGTGGTTGATCTTCGGATCGGTGGCGGTATTGTTAATGGAAACCGGCTTGGCTGGCTGGTTAACCCATCGGCGAAACCTTCAAACGGAGGCCTCATCATGATAGCACGTTCGCTTCAACAACAACTGGAGCCGGTGGCCCGGCGTTACCGCCGTTGGCGGCTATGGCGCGGGTTGGCGTTGTGTTGGCTGATCGCTGCCCTCTTGGGCGGAGGGCTGCTGCTCTTGCATCGACAGACCGGCTGGGGATCGTCTCGTCTGGCGGTGTGGCTGGGCGCTGCCGCGGGCATCGCCGCAGTGGTGGTCGGGAGGCGCCTCCAACAATGGCAGCCCGATTGGCGCGTTATCGCCCGGCAAATTGAAGCGCAAAATCCCGAATTGCAGGCCTTGCTTCTAACCGCCGTTGAACAAAAACCGGATGCTCGCACGGGTCAGTTTAGTTACCTTCAGGATCGGCTGATTCTGGCCGCTTTTCGGCAAGGCTGCCGGCAAAACTGGGGCACGATGATTCCGAACCGCCGCCTCTTCGGAATGCAGCTCGCTCAATGGGCCGCCTTGGCGCTTTTCGTTGTCTGCCTGGCCAAGCTGCCGACGCTTGAATCCGGCCCGACCGAGGTAATCCTTGCCCGAGGCGTCACCATTACTCCCGGTGACACTACGGTGGAACGAGGCAGCGGCCTGGTGGTGCTGGCGCGTTTCAGCGGCCGAATCCCGGCCGAAGTAGCGCTGGTCATCGGATCATCGTCCGCTGACAACCCCCGCGTTCCCCTCGCCAAGAACCTGGCTGATCCCGAGTTCGGCGGCAGCCTCACCGACGTCCAAAGCAACCTGGTTTATCATGTCGAATACGGCGGCCAACGAACCCGCGACTACACCGTGCGCGTGTTTGAATACCCGCGGCTGGAACGTATGGACGCCCAAATCACCTATCCGAGTTACACCGGCCTGCCCGAAAAAAGAATCGAAGACACCCGGCGGGTGAGCGCGGTTGAAGGCTCCCGATTGGAATTGGCCTGCCAGCTCAACAAACCGGTCGTCTCCGCCAAACTGGTGGGCAAAGACAAGTCGATTGTCACTCTGGCAGCCGATCCGAAACGGGCAGCGGTGGCCTTAACCCATTTTCTATTCGCTGCCAGTCAGGCCTATGAACTCCAACTTATCGACGCCGAAGGCCGAACCAACAAGATTCCCACGCAGCTTATCGTTGCCGTCCTGAGCAATCGCCCCCCGGACCTCAAGCTTCTCGCGCCGAAGGGTGACCAGCGGGTGTCCGCCCTCGAAGAAATGAACTTTCGCGCGGAGGTGTCGGACGACTTTGGCGTTCAGGCCTTCGGCATCGCCTATACGTTGGCGGGCAAGGAAACTAAGACTCTCGCCCTGGGCAAAACCACCGCGCCGCTCGAAAAGCGACGGTTCAACTATCTCCTGCCTTTGGAAGCACTGGGGGCCAGTCCCGATCAGTTGATCTCTTATTATCTCTGGGCCGATGATTTCGGGCCGGATGGCAAGATTCGCCGCACCACCGGCGACCTTTTCTTTGCCGAAGTGCGTCCTTTTGATGAGATTTTCCGGCAGAGCCAATCTTCATCCGGCGAATCGGAATCATCGAATGAATCGAACGAATCCGGCGACCAGCCCGGTTCGGCTGCTCGCCTCGCGGAGCTGCAAAAACAAATCATTCTCGCCACCTGGCGACTGCAGCGCCTGGAGAAAGGCCCGTCCCCGTCCAGCCAATATCGCCAGGACGCGCCCGTGGTTCGACAGTCCCAGGAGCAGGCTCTTACTCAGGCGCGCGAGGCGAAATCCAAGGCATCCGATCCGAAAGCTCAGGCCGGTCTCGAATCCGCCGAGCAAGCCATGAGCCAGGCTTTAACCCACCTGACCAAGGCAACCAATTCGCCCGCCGCGTTGCCGGACGCCCTGGTGGATGAGCAAGCGGCTTATCAAGCCTTGTTGAAGCTGCAGTCGCGCGAATTCCAGGTGGCCCAGGCGCGCAACCAGCGGAACCAACGCAATAGTCGCTCCAGCGCACGCAGCCAGCAGCAGTTGCAGCAACTGGAAATGGCTGCCTCGGAAAACCGGTATGAAACCGAACGCCAGGCTTCCCGTCCGTCAACCCCGCAAAAGACCGAAGAACTCCAGGTTCAGAATCGACTGAAAGAACTGGCCCAACGGCAGCAGGACGTCAACGAACGCCTCAAGGAACTGCAAACCGCGCTGCAAGAGGCCAGGACCGAGGCCGACCGTGAAGAGGCGCGCCGACGCCTTAAGCGGCTGCGTGAAGAAGAGCAACAGATGCTGGCGGACCTGGATGAATTGCAGCAACGCATGGACCGCTCGCAAAATCCGTCGCGCATGGCTGAGACGCGGCAGCGGCTCGAACAAAGCCGGTCCGAGGTTCGCCAGGCCGCCCAAGCGATGCAAGACGAAGCCGTGCCCAAAGCCCTGACCTCCGGGGTTCGCGCCGAACGCCAGCTCCAGCAGATGCGCGATGGTCTTCGCCAGCAGAATGCCAGCCAGTTGACCGATGACATGCGCCAGTTGCGGACCGACGCCCGTTCGCTGTCCCAGAAGCAGGATGAAGTCGGCAATCAGTTGCAGGAATTGGCCGATCCCAAACAAAAAACCCTCAGCCAGAGCGAGCAAAGAACCGGTCTGGCCAACCAGTTGACCCAGCAGAAAAGGAACCTGACCAATTTGCTTGATCGTGCTACCGAGATCACCCGTGAGGCCGAAGCCGCCGAACCTCTGCTGGCGAAAAAGCTCTATGACACCCTGCGCCAATCCCAACAGGACAAACTCGACAACCTCCTGGATATCACCACGGAAATGCTGCGCCGCAGTTTTGTGCCCCAGGCATCCCAGCTCGAACAACGCGCTCGCCAGGGTATCACCAGCTTGAAAAATGGGGTCGAACAAGCCGCCGAAAGCGTTCTCGGCGACGAAACCGAAGCCCTGCGCCTCGCGCGGAAGGAACTCGATGACCTCTCCCGCCAAGTGGAGCGTGAAATGAACAGTCTCCAGAGTAACTCGATGGCCAACTTGCTCGCCGGCCAACCCCCGGGTTCAACCAATGGCGCCTCCCCCGACTCCGGATTGCGATCGCTCTTGGCGTCCGCCAACTCCGGCACCAACCGGCAGAATCAAGCCCGCAGCCAGCCAAACCGGCTTGATACCAATACCAACGGCACCGGTGAAAATGCCGGCGAAGGATCAGGCCAGGCCAGGCCCGATCAAAACCGATTATCGCAAAACCAGCAGCGCACGCCCGGCGGCAACCGGGGGCAGCAGACCCCGGGCGGCAATCCCCAAACCCCCGAACCCACGGGTGACCCAGGCCAGGCTGGATCCGGTCAAGACCGATTATCGCAAAACTCACCTCGCACGCCCGGCGGCAACCGAGGGCAGCGGACCCCGGGCCGCAATCCCCAAGCCAACGAACGCGCGGCTGACAACGGAGGCAATTGGGCTGGTACCGGACCGATTACCGGCCGGGATTATATGTCATGGTCCGATCGCTTGCGGGACGTTGAGGAAATGCTGGACAACCCTGATTGGCGTAATGATGTGGCCCGGGTTCGCGACCGCGCCCAGGCCCTGCGAGCCGAGTACAAACGGCTGAGCGCGCCTCCCCAACCGTCGCTGATTAAAACGCAGATTGTGGCGCCCTTGGCCGAGATCCGATCCCGCATCCAGGAAGAGCTGGCCCGGCGCGAAAACAAAGATGGACTCGTCCCCCTGGATCGCGATCCCGTGCCCAACCGGTATTCCGAAATGGTCCGCCGGTATTACGAACAGTTGGGGCGCGACAACTAATGATCTGGGCAACGATTATCTTATCCCGCGGAAACTGGCTGGTGCCAGCGGTCGGCTTTTGGGTGGCTGTCTGCCTGTTCCTGCTATGGACTTATTGGCGGGCTCCCGTTCGCCCCTCTGTGCGCACCGTGGGCATCCTGTTCAAATTGCTCGGGTTGGCGACGCTGATCTTTTGTTTGCTCGAACCGCTGTGGAGCGGATCGAAAGCGCAGCCCGGACTTAACCAACTGATCGTGGTAGCCGATAACAGCGAAAGCCTGCAGCTCCACGATAGCGGCAATCCTCAAACCCGGGGAGAAGCCTTGCGCGCGCTGCTCACCGGCAGCCGGTCGTCATGGCGAGACAAGTTACAGCAGGATTTCCAGATCCGCCGGTACTTGGTTGACAGCCGCTTGAAATCCACCGCCGACTTCGCCGATCTGGCGTTTGATGGGAAGGCGACCTCCTTGAACGCGGCCCTGCGATCGTTGGCTGATCTCTACCGCGGTCAACCCACCGCGGGATTGCTCCTCTTCACCGATGGCAACGCCACCGATAGCCAGGGACCCGCGTTGAAAACCGAGGGATTGCCCCCCATTTATCCCGTGATCGTCGGTAATGACCAAGCCATCCGGGATCTCGCCATCGACAACGTCGCCGTCAGCCGCACGGCTTTCGAGGATGCCCCGGTTTCCATTCAGGCCAGCGTCTCGGCCACGGGCTATCGCGGCGCCAAAGTCGTGGCTCAGTTGTACGACCGGCTGGGAGCAGCGGTTGACCGGCAAACCCAATCCTCGCGCCAGGAGGAGGAAACCTTGATGTTCCGGTTCCAGGTCCGCCCCGAACGAGCCGGTGTTTCATTTTATAACTTGCGAATTTCATCTGAGAATGAATTAGGACAATTCACCAACTCCGCCCTTAGCGCCGAAGCCACTCTGGCCAACAATCACCGGGCGGTGGCGGTGGACAACGGGCAGGGACCTTACCGCATCCTCTATGTCAGCGGCCGTCCCAACTGGGAATACAAGTTTTTGAGAAGAGCCATCGAGTCCGATACTCAAATCCAGTTGGTGGGCCTGATTCGCGTGGCCTTGCGCGAACCGAAATTCAACTTCCGCGGCCGCAGCGGAGAATCGAGCAACCCCCTGTTTCGGGGCTTCGATCGAAAAGACGAAATGACCGAGCGCTACGATCAGCCCGTGCTCGTGCGGCTTAATACCCGCGATGAACTGGAATTGCGCGGCGGTTTTCCCAAAACCGCCGAGGAACTGTACGCGTACCAGGCGATCATCGTGGATGACCTGGAAGCCGATTTTTTCAACGCCGACCAGCAGGCCTTGCTGCAGCGGTTTGTTTCCGAGCGCGGCGGCGGCTTGTTGATGCTGGGTGGGGCTGAATCTTTCCAGCAGGGTAAATACCAGGGAACGCCGATCGGCGACTTGTTGCCCGTTTACCTTCAGCCAATCGAGGAGCCCGCGGTCTCCGCTCATTTCCGGCTCAATTTGACCCCGGAAGGCTGGCTGCAGCCCTGGGCCAGATTGCGAAACACCGAGGCTGAGGAACGGACCCGCCTCGAACTCATGCCCCCCTTCGAGGTCTTCAACCGCATTCGCGGCGTCAAGCCCGGCGCCAGTGTGATTGCCACCGTCACCGACCCTGCGGGGAAAAATTATCCGGCGTTGGTCGCACAACGTTTCGGGAAAGGACGCGTGGGGGCCCTAACCGTGGGAGATATGTGGCGTTGGGGCCTGCAAAATGCCGATCTGCATCACGATATGGACAAAGCCTGGCGGCAGATGCTGCGCTGGCTGGTGGCCGATGTGCCGGAACGGATCGATTTGCAAGTCGAGCCGAAACCCGGCGATCCGAACCAGGCGGTCGAGTTGCAGGTCCGCGTGCGCGACGCCGAATTCCGGCCCGTGGACAATGCCACCGTATCCATCAAGGTCCAACGCGTGCTGGAAGGCCTGCGAAACACCAATGTGCTGGTGATGACGGCTGAATCCTCCCCGAATGAAACCGGGCTTTACCAAGTGACCTACCTCCCCCGCGAAGCCGGAGGTTACCAGGTGGATGTGACCGTGACGAATGCCGTCGGAGCTGAGATGGGTCGGGCACGCACCGGCTGGGCGACCGACCTGGCTGGGGTGGAATTCCGCAGCCTCAAACCGAATCGGGCTTTTCTGGAAAACCTCGCCCGGCAAACGGGAGGTGAAGTCATCGTCCCCGCTGACCTGGATGCCTTTGCTCGCAAACTCCCTTTTCTTAAAGCGCCGATCACGACAGCGTGGACCGTTCCCTTATGGCACCGCCCCGAGGTGTTTCTCTTTGCGCTGGCCTGTTTTCTCCTGGAATGGGGATTGCGCCGATGGAAAGGATTGCCGTGAAAACCAAGACCGGGACGGGCTGTAACCGATGCTGGTTTTGGGGTGAACGCGAGCCAGCAACCGGCGTGCGGTCATCCTGCTCGCTTAGGCTTTGCACAAAATGAGTACCCAACTTTGGGAGCAACTCGGACATGTTCAAAGGTGCTACGATGACGCGCCAGCGTCTTGGAGTGCGGTAGCCCTCTACCGCTGTTGCCGAACCGCGCATCCCTGGCGTCAATTGGGAATTACATGAGAAGTATCCGATGTGAGGTCCTGATGTTAAAACCGATCATCTCAGCCACCTTGGTTTTGTTGAGCGCCACTTTGGCCCTTGGCGAACCAGCTCTTCCCGCCACCAACGAGCAGACCACCGTGATTCTCGCGGTCGGCGCCCCCGGCGAAGCTGAGTTGGGCGGGCACTTTGGCCAATGGGCGACGAATTGGCAAAACGCCTGCCGCCAGGGGAACGCCCGATGCCTTACGATTGGCCTCACGGCAACCAACCAACTGTCGGACCAGGATCGGCTAAAAGAACTCCTGCAGAACGAACCCAAGACGGGCCAGGCTGAGTTGTGGCTCGTGCTGATCGGCCATGGGACCTTCGACGGCCAGGAAGCCAAATTCAATTTGCGCGGACCGGATCTTTCAGCCACCGAACTGGCTGCCTGGCTGAAGCCATTCAACCGTCCCCTGGTGATTATTGACACGTCATCGTCCAGCGCGCCGTTCCTCAAGCAACTGTCGGCTCCGGAGCGCGTCATTATCACTGCCACCAGCAGCGGATATGAACAAAACTATGCGCGGTTTGGTGAATACCTTTCGGAAGCTATCCGCGATCCACAGGCCGATCTCGACAAGGATGGCCAGACGTCGTTATTGGAAGCCTTCCTGACCGCGGCCAATCGCGTGGCGGAGTTTTATCGCGTGGAAGGCCGGCTGGCCACCGAGCACGCCCTATTGGATGACAATGGCGACGGCCTGGGGACCCCGGCCCAGTGGTTTCGCGGACTCCGGGCCACCAAAAAAGCCAGTGACCATGCCGCTTTGGATGGTTTTCGGGCCCATCAAATCCACCTGGTGCGCAGCGCCGCCGATCGAGATCGTTCACCCGAGCAACGCGCCCGCCGGGACGCAATCGAGCGTGCTATTAATGAACTCCGTAATAAAAAAGGTGAGCTGACCGAGGACGAATACTACCGGCAATTGGAAACCCGGTTGCTCGAACTAGCGCCTTTTTACCCATAGGTCATTGCCACTGACCCCATAGCGTCAAAGAGATTTCTTCGGAGGGGTGAGTTCCACGAGCCCCTAACATCCTCTTCGTCGCCGCTTCATGTTCCATTAATTCCGCATGTCTGACCCACCTTACAAAACTTTGTCGCACCTGCGACAAAGTTTTGTCATGGCAGATCAAAGCCTGTTGATTCACCGCCGTAAATAATCTACTAAGGCAGGATGCGCAAATGACCTATCCCTTTGCGCATTTCCCCTTTTCCTTGATACTTCGTTCAAAGCCGCCAATTCTCTGTCTATGAATGTCGCCGACCTCCGCAGTGGGTTCCGAACCCTTGTTGCCATCATCGCGAAG
>JADGRT010000097.1 GCA_017880715.1 Verrucomicrobiia bacterium
GCGGCGATCTGCATTGGCTTCGGTGGCGATCATGACCAGAAACTGAAACTCGCCTTGGAGCATCTGGAAACTGCCGGCCAGCAGGGCGTGGACATCGCCTGTTTGCCGGAGGAGTTTGCCGGCACCACCGCCGAGCCGATTCCCGGCCCCACGGTCAACGCCGTGGCGGCACTGGCCAAGAAGCACAGCATGTATGTGATCTGCCCCATTCGGGAGCAAGCCGGCCCTGAGCAATACAACACCGCGGTGCTGCTGGATCGCCAGGGCCGGGTGGCGGGGCAGTATCGCAAGGTGTTTGTTTTATGAATGCCATCACCCGCCGCACTTTTGTCAAAACCTCCCTCGCCGCTTCCGCCGCCTTCAGTGTCTTGCCTGGCGGAAAGGCCGCCTCGCCGAATGAGAAAATCCGACGAGGAGCACCAGGACAACTTCATCGAGTGCGTCCGCTCGCGCCGGCAACCCAACGCGTCCGCCGAGCAGGGGCATTACTCGGCGCTGTTAAGCCACCTGGCCAACGTGTCCTGGCGCGTGGGCAACCAGAAACTCGCGTTCGATGCGAAGACGGAAACGTTCGTGGGCGCGCCGGAGGCCAATCAATACGTGAAGCGAGCTTATCGCGCGCCATGGGTCATCCCCGAGAAGGTGTGATGAAATCGAGTCAGGCTGACCGCCGCGTTATCCCCCCAGTCGCCCTGAAAAGACGCGCGTGCGCTCAGGTTTTTCTGTAGCGCCGACATTCTTGTCGGCCTGAGGTTGACGAAAGCGCCGAAGCCGACAAGAATGTCGGCGCTACTTTCACCCAAAAAAGTAACGAAAATGGTATCGACAGAATCCCCGTGATCGGTTAGGAATGAGGTCCGAGACCCAACCATGACACGGGACCAAATAACCATTAATGCGGGTGGGATTTAATGTCTCCACCTTGCACCCGAGGAGTTTTTATCATGAATAAGCCATTACCTGGAACTGCCTTAAACACAAATTCAATCAACCGCCGCCAGTTTATTGGC
Organism: Verrucomicrobiia bacterium; assembly: GCA_017880715.1. GTDB lineage: Bacteria > Verrucomicrobiota > Verrucomicrobiia > Limisphaerales > UBA1319 > JADGRT01. Next base: position 1,011 of record JADGRT010000097.1, read on the forward strand.
ACCGGTGCGGCGGCGACGGCGGCCCTCATCACGGGACTCAGCAACGAGCCGGCGGCTCAGGCCGAAACGGCGGCGACCGTCGATACCCGAAAAATTTTGAACTACAACTCGGACATGGAGTATCGCCGTTGCGGGAAAACCGGTTTGATGATTTCGGCAATTGCTTTGGGCGGACATTGGAAGCGGGTGGTCAAGATGATTGGGGGTGAGGAACCCGCCGGCTGGATGACGATGGCGATTGACCGGGACGATTTTCAAAAGAACCGCCAGGAAGTGGTTACGCGGTGCATCGAACGTGGCATCAATTACGTGGATGCCTGCTGTCGCGAAGAAATCCTGGCATACAGCCAGGCGCTTAAAGGCCGCCGGGATAAAATGTTTTTCGGTTATTCCTGGCACATTAACGAAAGTCGTTTCGAGGAATGGCGTTCCGCGAAAAAGCTGCAAGCGGGGCTGGATGCGGGTATGAAGGAAGCCGGCTTGGACTATGTGGACCTGTGGCGCAATAGCTTGCTGGTGGACAGCCGCCAACACACGGAAGCGGAAGTTGAAGCGGCCATTACCGCGCTGGCTTGGGCCAAAAAAACCGGCCGCGCCCGTTTCGTTGGGGTTTCCTCTCATGATCGTGAACACTTAAAGAAAGTGATCGAACAATATCATGATCAGATCGACGTGATTCTAACTCCTTATACCGCCAAAACCAAAATGGTGACTGATGAAACGGGCCTTTGGGCCGCGATTCGACAGCACAATATCGGCTGGTTTGGCATCAAACCCTTTGCCAGCAATTCCGTATTTAAGGGCGACAGCGCACCGAACAGCCCTCACTTTGAAGAAGACAATCGCATGGCCCGTTTGGCCCTCCGCCACATCCTGTGCAATCGTGCCATCACGGCGCCGATGCCAGGCATGATTAGCGTCCAACAGGTTGATAATGCCGCCTTGGCGGTGAAAGAGCGCCGGGAGTTGGATGTCCAGGAGCGAGCCGAGTTGGACCGGGCCATGGAGCACGCCTGGACCCGTCTGCCAGCGGATTACCAGTGGCTTAAGAATTGGGAATATGTGTAAGTGATGAATTTGTGATGGTGTATCATCCGTTTATTCCGCGCCGCTCGTGAAAGCATGAAACCACTGATCCGCTTGTTGATCGTCGCCTTAGGAATCGTGGTTATCCTTCAGTCCACTCCTTCGCTCGATAGCCGTCCATTGGAGTCCCAAGTCCCAACCGTGGGAGTGGAAAAAGCTGCAGCTCAAGCAACGGAAAAACCAAAAGGCCCTCCTCCTTTGGTGGTGGATAAGAGCGCACCGCTGCTTTTGGATGAGCCTGCTGAAGCCGACAAAACCAACCCCCAGGCAACTGCGGCAGTCGATGCGGATATGGCTGCCTGTTTCGTGTGCCATGCCAATTTTAAGACTGAATCATTGGCCCAGGGGCATGCCAAAGCGAAGATGGGCTGCATTGATTGTCATGGCAAATCCTACGCCCACCGCAATGACGAGAACAATACCACTCCGCCCGAGAAAATGTATGCCAGGGACCAAATTGACTATGCTTGCCGGCAATGCCATCCAAGTCACGATGTGCCGGCCGCTAAAGTAGTCGTCCTGGCGCTGCAACGCGGGTTGTCGCAGACCGACCCCAAGGCCATCCTCTGCACGGATTGCCATGGCCACCACCGACTAGCCCAACGAACCGTGCGCTGGGACAAAAAGACGGGGAAATTGTTGCCGCGTGTCAAGTAAAGATTCATTAACAAAATATCACCCTCAGCTTCGACGACGGTTTCAAAAAGTCGTTTACGCGAACGGCGGAAATCTACGCAAAGCACAAGCTGTCAGCCTGCCTGAACATCGTGGCCGCCGGTCTTCCTGAAGACGCCTACATTAAAAAGTCGCCCGTCGGCGATTTCGCCCTGTGGAATGAGTTGAAACGCCAGGGCCACGAGGTCATGCCTCACGGATACCGGCACGAGAATTTACAGAAGGAATAAGGGTAGGGCGGTGCTGCCGCGCCGCCCTGATTTAATTCTCGTGTCGGTCTGAGGCAGCGCCTCACTAGACGATCATGACTCCCATCATTTACCCATCCTGGCTCACTGGCGCTTGATCTTTTTCATGACCGCCAGCAATAACCCATCGACCTGCGCCACCTCGCCGGAACCGGGCACTTCGAATAACAGATTCGCCTGGCGATAATACTCGATGACCGGCAGGGTCTGGCCGCGGAAGATCTTCAAGCGGGCGCGGACCGTTTCTGGAGTGTCGTCGTCGCGCCGGTACAGCGGGCTCCCATCGCGGTCGCAGGTGTTGGGTTTTTTCGGCGGATGGTACTCCAGGTGGTAAGGCGACTGGCAGAGAGGGCAAAGCCATCGGCCGGCGATGCGGTTGACGATTTCCTCGTCGGGAACCACCAGGAAGATGACGCTGTCGATTTTGCGATTGAGCTGCGCCATGATTTCGTCCAGCGCCTTGCACTGGGGCAGCGTCCGCGGAAAACCGTCCAGCACGAAGCCGTCCTTCGCATCGGCCCGGCTGAGGCGTTCGCGAATCATGGACTCGGTGACATCATCCGGCACCAGTTCGCCGCGGTCGATGTAGGCGCGGGCAATTTTGCCCAAAAGCGTGCCTTCACCCAGGTTTTCCCGAAACAGGTTTCCGGTGGCGATGTGTGGGATCGCGAATTGGCTGGCCAGAAAGCTGGCGTGGGTTCCCTTGCCGCTGCCGGGCGCGCCCATGACGATGAGATCGAGGCTGGGCTGGGACACGGTGATTTTGCCCGGGACAGGCTCGGTCAGTAAATCATCGAGGAATCGGTTTTGGTGGTCGGCTAACGCGGCCTGAAACGATCCCGCCTTGATTTGTTCGAGGACGGCCGCGACCGCGCCGGACACGGCTTCGATGCTGCCGGTGGCGTCGAGATAAACGAGTCGTTTGGCTTTGCGGTAGAAGTCCAGCACGGGACCGGTGGTGCGATGGAAAACCCGCAATCGATGGTGGAGGATTTCCGGCCGATCGTCCGGCCGAGGCGGTTCGCGCCGCGCCGCGCGTTCGAAGACTACCGCCTCGGGAATCTGCAGCCAGAGAACGGCGTCGAGCCGGCGTCCGGTGGCGTGGAACAGTTCATCGAGAAACCGCGCCTGGTAGAGCGTGCTGGGAAACCCGTCCAGCAACAGACCTTGTTCGGGGGGCAGCTTGCGCACTGCCTCTTCGATCATGGCATTGACGATGACGTTGGGGACCAGTTGGCCGCGTTCAACGTATTTGCGGGTCAGAATTCCCAGCGCTGTCTGCTGGATGCGATTCTCGCGCAGCACTTGTCCGGTGGACAGGTGCCGAAGCTGAAAAAGCTCGCACAGCCGGCTGGCGCAGGTTGTTTTGCCGGCGCAGGTTGGACCAACCAAGGCAACATTCATCATAGTTCATCGCTTCCGGGAGTTATCCATTGGGTTCCCGCACCCCCGGGATCGGCAAACCTATACCGGCTGAGAATCCTGCCGACAACTTTATTTGTCTTCGCTCGCTGAAGTTGCAGGGCTGCATCAAGCTCGTCAACCATAACGTAGCAGCCGACGTGAGTCGGCTCAAACTCTCGGATTTTTCGCAGCTTTTCGCACGCTCGGCGGAGAATAATGATCCGGCTCACGCCGGATGCTACGAAAAAAGGTGAGCTTGATGCAGCCCTGGTGAAGTTGGTACGTTAAGCCTCATGAAATGGATTCATTCGACTTCGGGCTCGGTCATCCTTATGATTGCGTTGAGCATGTCAGTGTCCTTTCAAGCGGTGGCGGCGACGGGCTATCAGGAGCGAGCCGACCGGTTTTTGAACCTGGTCAACGCCGGATACCAAGCGATGGTTCGGGTGGAAAGCGAGGCCCAGTGGCAAGCCGTCACGGACGTCCGGCCCGAACACGATGCGGCCGCCGAAACCGCGGGCAAGGCCCGGGCCGCGTTCGTCGGCAATCCGGCTCTGATCCGGGAGGCGAAGGCCTTGCTGGAACACCGCAAGCAGTTGAAGCCCGTCACGGTCCGCCAGTTGGAGCGCGTCCTGCTGAATGCCGCCGAAGGCCCGATGACGAATCCCCAACTGGTGGCCGAGCGCATCGCCGCCGAGACGCAGCAATCGTCGGCGCTCAACTCCTTTGTCTTTCGGCTCAACGGCCAGACCATCACGGCCAACGACATGGACAACAGTCTCCAGACCAATCGCGATCTCGCCGTTCGCCAGGCGGTGTGGGAGGCCTCCAAGCAATCCGGACCGGCGCTTAAGCCCGGCCTCGTCCGTTTGCGTGAGCTGCGCAACGGCGTGGCGCGCGAGCTGGGGCATTCGAATTACTTCGCCTTGCAGGTGGCTAGTTATGACATGACGACCGAGGAAATGGTGCGTTTGCAGGACGATTTTATGCGCGAGCTGCGGCCGCTTTATTTGCAGTTGCATACCTGGGTGAAGTACGAGCTGGCCAAACGTTACGGGCAGCCGGTGCCCAAACGCATCCCCGCCCATTGGATCAATAATCGCTGGAGCCAGAACTGGACGGGGCTGATCGAAGCCGCCAACCTCGATGACCGGTTCAAAGACCGATCGCCCGAGTGGATCGTGAAAACCGCCGAGCAGTTTTACACCGGGCTGGGTTATCCGAAGCTGCCGGAAAGTTTTTGGAAACTGTCGGATCTCTATCCCGTCAAGCCCGGCGAGACGCGCAAGAAAAACACGCATGCCTCCTGCTGGCACATCGATTTGGACACCGACATCCGGTCGCTGATGAGCGTCGAGGCCAACACGCAGTGGTTTGAGACGGCGCATCACGAGCTGGGGCACGGCTATTATTTCATGGCCTACTCGCGGCCCGAGGTGACGCCGCTGCTGCGGACCGGCGCCAATCCGGCCTTTCACGAGGCGATGGGCGAATTGATCGCGCTGGCTTGCGGACAGGTGCCGTACCTGAAAGCGGTGGGCGTGCTGCCAGCCGATGCCCAGGTCGATCCGATTGCCTTTCTGCTCAACGACGCCCTGGCGGGCTCGGTGCCTTTCATCTTTTGGAGCTCGGGCGTCATGACGCATTGGGAGGCGGACATCTATGCGCACAACTTGAGCCCGGACCAATGGAACGCCCGGTGGTGGCAGTACGTGCGCGATTTTCAGGGCGTGGAACCGCCGGCAGCGCGCGGCGAGGACTACTGCGACGCGGCCACCAAGACGCACATTAACGACACGCCGTGCTATTATTATTCCTACGCCGTGGCGACGGTGCTGAAGTTCCAGTTTCACGAGTATATTGCCCGGAACATTCTCAAGCAGCCGACGCAGAGCTGCAATTACGCCAACCGACGCGAGGTGGGCGACTTCCTGCGTAAAATCATGGAGCAAGGGGCCAACGAGGATTGGCGCAAGGTGTTGCGGGAAGCAACGGGCGAATCGCTGTCCACGCGCGCCATGGCGGAGTACTTCAAACCATTGATGGCCTGGCTGCAAAAGCAAAATCAAGGCCGGCCCATCGGGTGGGAGTAGATCTGGGAGTCTCATCCCAGAACCGAGACAGCGATACCACTTCGAATCGAGCCAATCCCCCCCGCCCTTTGCTCGCGACAAAGTTTTGTTGCATATGCAACAAAACTTGGTTGCCGGGAGAATGACGCCGGTTTGAGCGAATGTGGGCGGATTGAGATGGTTGAAGAGGCTTGGCGCGCCCGTCCTCGGGGCAGCAACGCGCAATTGCCAACGAGCCCTGGAAAGATCCTTTGGCTTTGAGGCCATGCTTACGGCCCATGAACCAGCCTGTGGTAGGGCGGCGCTGCTGCGCCGCCCTGATATTTGGGCTGAGCGGCAGCTCAGCCCTACCCGGTTCATGGGAAGCATGATAAAGGAAATCCCAGTCCCGGGGCGCGGTTGTAGGCCTGGTCCCCTGACCGGGCGGGTTTTCAAACATGACAAGTCAGACCCGCACTCTTCCGATTGCGCCAAACCCGTCGACCGTGTCCATCGACGATTTGATACTGACCGTTCGTGGCGAGCGCGCGATTCTGGCGGGCGACTTGGCCGCGATCTATGGCGTGGCAACTCGCGCCCTCAATCAAGCCGTCAAACGCAATGTCGAGCGCTTTCCTGGCGACTTCGCTTTCCGAGTGACGCCTCAGGAGTTCGCCGCCCTCCAGTCGCAGCGCCTAGTCCAGTCAGACGGTCGCGCGGCTTTAAGATCACAGATTGTGATCTTAAAGCGCGGACAACATGCCAAGTACCCGCCGCTCGCCTTCACCAAGCACGGTGCCATCATGGCTGCCAATGTCCTGAATTCCCGGGAAGCAGTCGCCATGAGCGTGTATGTCGTGCGGGCGTTCGTGAAGCAGCGCGAGACCGTCGCCGCGAACCAGGCCGTCCTCAAGCGGCTTGCGGAACTCGACACGAGCCTGCTGCAACACGAGCGAAAACGAGTTTTTCGGTGGACATGCCCAAGATTGGCGCATTTCATGCTGCTCGGAAACGGCATTTTTGATTTATATCGTGAGCAGGTCAAGAGTGCGATAATCATCAATAACCATAGGGGTGCTTGGCATTTTTGCCTTCACAATGACCGGACGCTAGTGAGGTCGTTTATGTCTTGGCAGCCGCCGGGGTGTTGGCATTCGACGTGGGTGTTCCGTCATCGCCCGTCTTGACGCGCGCTTACACAACTCCAAGCCGTGGTGGCGGCCAGGGCAACGGTATCTCGGTCGTCAGAGACGTGGTTCACAGCCGTGACATTATTTACACTGGCGACTACTTCGCTGGCCTTGTCGTGCTGCAAACCAAGGACACGGAAGCTCCCAACATCCAAATCACAGACCCAACGGCTCTGCCTGTTTACACGAATGCTACAGGAAGCCTGAACCTGGCGGGCACCGCTTCCGACAACGTGGGTTTGACGCGTGTCACTTGGTCGAACGATCGCGGTGGTGGTGGTGACGCAACGGGCACGATCAGTTGGTCTGTCAGCGTCATCTCTGGCCCGGCGAGCTTGTCCAACAACGTACTGGTTCTGCTCGGCGTTGGGGCCGTGACCGTGCAGGCTAGCCAGCCGGGAGACGATTTATTCAATCCAGCTTTAACGACAAACGTGAGCTTCACCGTGGCCAAGGCGGACCAAGCCATTGCCTTTCCCGTGGTGCCCGACAAGTTGGCAGGCGACCCACCCCCGTCATTCGCTTTGAGCGCCACGGCCAGTTCCGGTCTGCCGGTGTATTTCGACATCGTGTCCGGCCCGGCGGTGCTGGACACCAATGAGGTGACGTTATTGGGCGGCGACATGGTGACGGTCAGCGCGTGGCAACCGGGCAACTCGAATTACCACGCGGCCGCGACGGTGCAGCGCAGTTGTAACGTGGCCAAGCTTACGGGACTATGGTTTCAAGAA
>JADGRT010000098.1 GCA_017880715.1 Verrucomicrobiia bacterium
CCTTCCTCAGTGGCTTCCCGACGAATTGATCGGGTGAGCGAGCTCTGATCTGGGGGCTCACTCCCCCGATCAATATCGTCGGGATGGGAAGGTACTGGACGCCTTCGTCCGCGAGTTGGCCTCGTTTAACTTCGCGCGGATGAAGGCATCCGCGCTCCAATTTCGCCTGCGAAAGGAGCATGACAATCGGCCGCAAATGAGCGAGACTTGGCCGGGTTTTTACTATGAACGAGAGTTTGAACGGACGGCGACAATTCGCCAGCGACAACTACGCGGGGATTTGTCCCGAGGCCTGGGCGGCCATGGAAGCCGCCAATCATGGGCACACGCGCAGTTATGGCGACGATCCGTGGACGCAGCAGGCCGCCGACTTGATTCGCGAGGTTTTCGAAACGCCGTGCGAGGTTTTTTTCGTCTTCAATGGCACCGCCGCCAATTCCCTGGCGCTCGCTTCGCTTTGCCAGTCGTATCACAGCATTCTGTGCCACGAAACCGCGCACGTGGAAACGGACGAATGCGGCGCCCCGGAGTTTTTTTCCAACGGCACCAAGGTCCTGTTGCTACCCGGAAACAACGGCAAAATCGAGCCGGCCAGCATCGAGCCGATGGTGAAACGGCGCACGGACATCCACTATCCCAAGCCGCGCGTCGTGAGTGTCACCCAGGTGACGGAGTTGGGCGCCGTTTATTCGGTGGCGGAGCTCAAGATCATCGGCCAGCGCGCGCGTGAATTAGAGCTTAAATTCCATATGGACGGCGCGCGTTTTGCCAATGCGGTGGCGGCGCTGGGAGTTAAACCCCGCGAGACCAGTTGGGAAACGGGAGTGGATGTGCTTTGCCTGGGCGGCGCCAAGAACGGCATGGCGGTCGGCGAAGCGGTGGTTTTTTTCAATCGGGAACTGGCCGCTGAATTCGATTACCGCTGTAAACAAGCCGGACAGCTCGCCTCGAAGATGCGGTTTCTCGCGGCGCCCTGGTTGGGCATGTTGAAATCGGGAGCCTGGCTGCGCCACGCGGCGCAGGCGAACCAGATGGCCCAAGAGCTGGAAACCCGGTTAAAGGAACTGCCCGAAATTCAACTCATGTTTCCGCGGCAGGCCAACTCCGTGTTCGTGAAGCTGCCGGAGCGTGCCATTGAAGAAATGCAGCGGCGCGGCTGGTGGTTTTACACGTTTATCGGCCAGGGCGGCTGCCGGCTCATGTGTTCCTGGGACACTATCGAGCCGGATGTTCGAGCTTTTATGACCGAGCTGAAGGAAGTATTGGCACATCAGTGAAGCCGGCTGCTTTCCATGAACCACTGGGAGCGCCGGCATCTTGCCGGCGAATCGTTGCCCTGCGGAAAAACGCCGGCAAGATGCCGGCGCTCCCAGTAAGTAGGTTCAAGGTCCCAATGCATCCGAACAATCGAAAGGGGGCTTTCCATGAACCGGGTAGGGTCGGCGCGCTGCGCCGACCGGACGCCGCAGCGCGGCGTCCCTACCCAACCGTGCGGTTTCATGGTCCCAATGCGCGATTTGACAATCTTGGAGGCTGTTTATGAACCTTCCCGTTATGACTCCCGCGCCGGGCGCGGCGCAACTGCGTTTTGTGGGCGATCGCATCCACTTTTCCTTGAGGTCCGCCGATGGCCGGGCTCTCCCGCCAGGCTGGCGGGCCTTGCTGCGCACAAACCTGGGCCGCGCCTCGCTGTTGTGGGAGGAAATCATCTGCTCGCATCACGAACGCTCGCCGCTGAACGACGTTTCGTGGCGCGATATTCCCATGGGGCCGGTTAAGGGAGGTGGGGAACTGGACCTGCCGCTGACGGAAGTCGGCTATTTTCAGGCCAAGGCCTATGCGGTGGATCCGGGCGGGCGGCAATATTGGCCGGCCGGGCCGGATGTGGGCATCAGCGTTCATCCGAACGACTATCGGACAGCCAACACGATTTACTGCGCCTTTGTCCGCCAGTTTGGCGCGAGCCGAACCCCATCGCGGTCGCCGGCTGAGCCCTTGCAGGCGCCGATCGAATCGCTCGATCAGCGGGGTTTCACGGTGATTCCCCCATCCGGGAAACTGCGCGACCTGCAGGCCTGTTTGCCGCATGTGTTCCAAAACCTGGGGTGCCGGATTCTTCACCTCCTGCCGGTTAATCCGACCCCGACGACCTTGGCGCGGTTCGGTCGCTTCGGCAGTCCGTACGCCTGTCTGGATTTGACCGCGGTGGATCCGGCGCTGGTGGTGTTCGATCGGGAAAAAACCGGCATTGACCAGTTTTGTGAACTGACGTATGCGGCGCATTGCCTGGGCGGCCGGGTGTTTCTCGACCTGGCCGTCAATCACACCGGCTGGAGTTCCAAAGTGCAGGAGGACCACCCGGAATGGTGCTTGCGGTCGGCTGACGGACGGTTCATCAGTCCTGGTGCGTGGGGCACGGTGTGGGAAGACCTGGTCGAGTTGGACCACCGACATCCGCCGTTGTGGGAATACCTGGCGGAAGTTTTCGGAACCTGGTGTCAACGGGGAGTGGACGGATTCCGTTGTGACGCGGGATACATGATTCCGCTGCCGGCGTGGCGCTACATCATCGCGCGCGTTCGCCAGGAATATCCCGACACCATTTTTCTGCTGGAAGGTTTGGGCGGCTCCTGGGAGGCCACCGAAAAGCTGCTCACGACCGGGGGCATGCAGTGGGCGTACTCGGAGCTGTTCCAGAACTATTCCGGCCGCGAGGTGTCAACCTATCTGGACTACAGCCTGCGCCAGAGCGCGCAGCGCGGGTTGTGGGTGCATTACAGTGAAACGCACGACAACGATCGCCTCGCTAAAAAAGGCCAAGCCTGGTCGCTCATGCGCAATCGACTTTGCGCCCTGGTCAGCGCCAGCGGTGGCTACGGGTTTACGGCGGGCGTGGAGTGGCTGGCAACGGAAAGAATCAATGTCCATCAAAGCCGGGCACTCGCCTGGGACAACCCGGAAAACCTGGTCGATCCACTCGCCCGGTTGAACCATTTGCTGGCCGATCACCCCTGTTTCTTCGACGGCGCGGTGCTGCGGCGTCTCAGTCGGGAAGATTCGCCCGTTTACGCGTTGCGGCGAGATTCGGCCGAAGGCAGCGATCGCGTGCTGGCGCTCGTGAACACCGATCCCGACCATGACCAGGACTTTCTACTCGATCCAGCCAGTTACCGCGATCTAGGCGAACCGCATTGGGATTTGCTCACCGGCGTCGAGGTCAAGCATCGGACGACGGATCAGGATCAAGTCAGGTTCATCCTTGGCCCGGCTGATTGTTATTGCTTGTCGGCTGACCGCCAGCCTAAAGGAATCCGGGGCGACGCCTATCGCCAGGCCCGGTCCCAGGCGGCCTGGGCCTTGACCCAGGCGAGCCGGGTGGCGTCCATGGAACAGATTGGCGTTTGCGACTGGCTCGCCTTGGCGGAGCAGGTCAATCGCTCGCCGCGGGACTTTCTGTCGGCCCTGGCACGGTTAAAAGATGGCTGGTCCGGACTGGATAATATTTTGACGGTTTTGAAAGGGGCAGCAAGGAAAGAGCCTCTGGCGCCAGGGGGAACCGCGACCTATTCACCCGTGGTTTTGTGGGAGCTAATCGATAGTCGCCGGATTACCCTGGTGCCACCCGGACACTGGCTACTGATTCAGGACGCAGATCCCTTTGCGGTCGCTCTCCGGTTTCCAGGAGAGGCACGGTCTCTGCACGTTCGTTCCATACCTTATCATGCCGGTCACCTGGCCTGTTTTCCGGCGCCGTCACTGACGGATCCTAACCACACATCAAGCCTGGAGGCAGAACTGCATCTGGAGCGGTTCGCTTCCCAGCCGTCTCGGGCACAGGCCCGGGTGCGTTTTCTCGGTTCGCCGGGCGCGTCGCTGGCTTCCGTGCTCGAACATTCTCCGAAACATCAACCGGACGTAGTTCCGCCCGTTCGCGATTTGTCTATCGAGCCTGCCAAGCTCACCGGGCATTTGCTGAAAACGCCCGAACATGCCCGGCTCCTGGCGGAATTGAGCGAATGCTCGCTGGTTTTGCTGGCCAACGGCCGTGGCGGCATGACCCGCATGGGCGTGGATCTTGGCAAGGTCCGTTCCAAATACGATTGTCTCCTCGGCGCCAATCTGCATCCCACGCTGCCGGTGGAGCGACACATCCTGGTCAAACGAGCGCGCGTATGGGTTAACGCGGATGGTTTTATTGCGCCTTTGGATTTGCAGAACCTGGCCGGATTCGACGCCGGCCCGCCGGCGAAATGGCGCTTCGTGGCCAACGCCGGCGACGGTCGCACGGTCGAAATCCACCTCGAGGCCGATCTGCTCGAGGGGCGCAACACGGTCGTTCTGCGATTCAGCCGTCCACGGGCAAACGGCGCGCCGCGTTGGGGGCGTGATTTGCCGGATCGTTGCGACGTGCGGCTGACCGTGAGGCTGGATATCGAGGATCGCAATTTTCACGCGGAAACCCACCGCAACGGTGGCGCGGAACAGCACTTTAGCTCGCATACGCAGCCGTTAGAAAAACCGGCGGGATTCCATTTCGCGCCGGCGCCCGATCGTCAATTGCGCGCCTATAGCGATTGCGGGGTTTATCATCACGAGGCCGAATGGTGTCAGGATATTTTCTTTCCCGCCGAACAAAGCCGCGGCCAGGTCGATCATGGCGATGCGTATAGCCCGGGCTGGTTCGAATTGCCGCTGGCCAAAGGCGATACGGTCACGCTCGTGGTGGACGCGGAATTGTCCGAGTTGGGAGCGGCCGCAACCGCCTCGTTTGTGGCGGACCGGCAGGCGTTGAATCGAGCGGCCATTCGTGCGGCGCGCCTGCCCAAGGAAGATGGCTTGGGTCAACAATTGGCGTTGGCGATCCCGGCTTTTGTGGTCCAACGAGGCTCCGGACGGACGGTGATTGCGGGTTACCCATGGTTTCTGGATTGGGGCCGCGACGCGCTGATCTGCGCTCGCGGCCTGCTGGCGGCCGGCCTGCGGACGACTGTTTTGGAGGTTCTGAAGACCTTTGGCCGGTTCGAGCAAAACGGGACTATGCCCAACAGCCTGTTCGGGGATAACGCCACCAACCGGGACACCTCGGACGCGCCTTTGTGGTACGGTCTGGTGTGTGAGGAAATCGCCGAGGAAACCGAGCGGACGCCTGCTCCCGAACTGAAAACCTCCGGCCAGCCGTCGAGCGGGAAGAAAGAATTTTCGATTTACGAGACCCTGGTGGACGAGGGGGGGCGCACGATCAAAGAGGTGTTGCGTAATGTGGGAGTGGGTTATTGTCACGGGACGCCGAATGGAATTCGCCTCGACCGCGCTTCGGGTTTGATCTGGAGTCCGGCCCACTTCACCTGGATGGATACGAATTATCCGGCCGGCACGCCGCGTGAGGGATACCCCGTGGAAATCCAGGTATTATGGATACGCCTGCTGCGCCAATTGGAACGGTTGCAGGTCAGACCCGAGGAGGAACCGTGGGGAGAAATCGCCCGGCGCGCCGAGCTGAGCCTGCGGCAAAGCTTCTGGCTGGAGGAACGGGGTTACCTGGCCGACTGTCTGCTGGCCAAGGCGGGACAACCCGCCGCCCAGGCAACGGTTGATCGTTCGTTGCGAAGCAACTACCTCCTCGCGGTCAGCCTGGGATTGATCACCGGGCCGGCGGCGCAGCGCTGCGTGGAGATGGCGGCCCGCTACCTGGTGGTGCCGGGCGCCTTGCGGTCGCTGGCGCCGCTGCCCGTATCGCCGCCGCTCCCCATTCATGCACCGGACGGGCGTCTGCTCAACCAGCCGACCGAACCGTACCAGGGCCGCTACGAGGGGGACGAGGATGCGCATCGCAAACCCGCCTACCACAACGGCACGGCCTGGACTTGGACATTCCCGGTGTTTTGCGAGGCGCTGGCCCGCGCCTGGCAGTTTTCTCCGGAATCGGTGGCTGCCGCCAGGTCGTATCTGGGCAGCATCGACCAATTGATGTCGGCTGGCTGTCTCGGGCACCTGCCGGAAATCCTGGATGGCGATGCGCCCCATCAACCGCGCGGTTGCGATGCCCAGGCTTGGGCCGCCACCGAGGCCCTGCGGGTATGGAAACTACTCGGGACGGAGCCGTCACCTTAACGGCGGTGAAAAAGCCATTGCCCAGCGGATCCTCTACCGCCATGGCGGACGCATCTGGGCCGAGGCCAAAGTCAACGAGGGGGGCCACGTTCTTTTTTACGGTGGGAAAAGCCGGGACGGGCGACCCCGTGTCATGCAACATCCAAGCTCCTGATCCCATGGAAAAAGAGTGAGCCGCCCGGTGTGGGCACCCTGACCGCGATGGAGAAAGGATTTCTGGAAGCACTTCAACTCAACCTCAGACAATATAATATTGCCGCTGCCGCCTAAGACTCTCATGTCATACATCATTTTTTTGTCCTGCACCTTACATCCTGGTCGTGGTACGAATTATGATGTAGCATTTTTACGTTCCAGTTATCATTCGCCAAAACTTTGCTATGCCCGAAGGATTTACACCGCTTCACATCCACCCTGTCCGGCTCACTTGTCTGACCATAAACCCGTTCCGTGACCCGACACCCATGGCAGCCGAGAACATGACGGGGGCGGCGGGACAAAAGCGCGTTTCATCGCGCTTCCTCAAAGACACCCGCCTTTTTCTGCCGCCGCTGGCGGAGTAACAGCGCATCGCGGCGTATCTGGATGCGAGTTGTGCGGCGATTGACGCGGCGGTGGCTGCCAAACGCCGCCAACTCGAAACCCTCGACGCCCTCCGCAAATCCACAATCAAGCATGCGGTGACCATGGGGCTGAATCCATCGGTGAAAACACAGCGAACCGACGTGGAATGGATTCCTGAAATGCCACAGCGCTGGCGCTTGGTGCGGGTTAAAGACGTGATGGAGTTCTTCAACACCGTTCGCGTCCCCTTGAGTGCCGCTGAGCGCGGCGTGATGACCGAGAAATCCTACGACTATTACGGGGCCTCCGGCGTCATTGACCAAGTCGAAGCTTATCTGTTCGACGGCACTTACATTCTCATCGCCGAAGATGGCGCGAATCTTCTAACCCGCTCGAAGCCGTTGGCGTTTCTGGCGAGCGGCAAGTTCTGGGTGAACAACCACGCTCACATTCTCAAACCGCGCTGTGGTGGTGACGACACGTTCTTCGTGAACGTGCTGGAGTCACAAGATTTCTCGCTTTTCGTCACCGGTGCAGCACAACCGAAACTAACGATGGAGAATCTGGGACGGTTTAAGTTGGCCGTGCCGCGAGTTGTCGAGCAGAAGGAAATCGCCACCTTCATTCGGGCGAAAGATGCCGAGTTTCGTCCTTTGTTTGCGCAGATTGAGCGGCAAATTGAAACGCTGGTAGCCTACCGCAAATCGCTGATGCACGAGTGCGTCACCGGCCAGCGGCGGATTTCAGAAGCGGACGTGGTACGCAGCAAGTTGTCCGAAAACATCGGACAACTGGAATTTGAACCGTCCGGAAAAAGCGGACGGTTGGAGATGAAATCATCGTGAGCACTGGAAAAGACAAGAAACTGGCGGTGTTTGAAGGCAAACGGATCCGAAAAACGCTTCACGAGGACGAATGGTGGTTTGTCGTGGAGGATGTTGTGCTCGCTCTCATCGAATCGCGCGACCCGAAGCAATATATCCAGCGTATGAAGCAGCGCGATCCGGAGCTGGGCAAAGGGTGGGTACAAATTGTACGTACCCTTTCCATCCTCACCGAAGGCGGTCCGCAAAAACTCAACTGCGCCAAGACCGAGGGCATCTTCCGCCTGATCCAGTCCATCCCCAGTCCCAAGGCCGAACCATTCAAACACTGGCTGGCCCGGGTGGGCAAGGAGCGGATTGACGAGATCGAAAACCCCGAGCTGGCCATGGCCCGGATGCAGGAGCTGTACGAAAAGAAAGGCTATCCCAAGGAGTGGATCGACAAGCGGCTGCGGGGCATCGCGGTCCGGCAGGATTTGACCGACGAATGGCAGAATCGAGGCGCCCGGACCACCTTGGAATACGCCATCCTGACCAATGAGATCATGCAGGGGGCTTTTGGCCTGAAAGTGGAGGAGTACAAGCAGGTGAAAGACCTGGAACGGGAGAACCTGCGCGATCACATGACCGACATCGAGCTGATCCTGACCATGCTCGCCGAGGCGACAACCACGAAGATCCATCGGGATCGCGATTCGCAAGGTATGGTGCCGCTGAAAAAGGACGCCCAGGACGGCGGGGCGGTGGCCGGCAGGACGCGCAAAGACATTGAGGCCCAGACCGGCCAGCCGGTCATTTCCGCCGATAACTTCAAGCAACTGTCCGCCAGGAAACCGAAAAAGCTGAATGCGGGTGGGGACTGAACATGGCTAGAAAGAAGAAAGCCCCGGA
>JADGRT010000007.1 GCA_017880715.1 Verrucomicrobiia bacterium
ATTTGGCGGGTTTCCGTTCCTGAAAACTCGTAACCCCCAACTGATTCCACAGCTTGAGTTCGCGCACCAGTTGAGCGCCCGTGATTTCGCCCCGGAGCAGTTGGCGGTACTTGCCGATGGTGAGGGCGACTTGGTCGGGCGGCTCGTTCAGGAATTCCAGGCGCAGCGCGCCGATGCCCAATTGACAGAGGTGAGGCACGGCTTCGGCGCCGGTCTGCGCACGGGCATGGAAAACGGTGTTGCGACAGCCGGCGTCGGCCAGCACGGGATGGGCCGCGCCAACCCGGTCGCGGAGTTCGACCACGTGCTTTTCGCAAGGCCGGCCGCAATTGGTGTGGTCGGTCCCGTCCGACAGGAACGCGCAAAAAACACAGTGCTCCATGTGAAACATAGGCAGGTGCTGCTGCACGGTCACCTCGAACCAAGCCGGGGACGATCCGCGCAACAGACCGTCCAGTTGGTCGAAATTCAGGTCATACGAGGCCGTGAGCCGTTCCAGGTTAAAACGCTGCTTGAAATACGCCGCACTGAGTGGGTTGGCGATGTTGAACGAATAATCGGCGATGCAACGCTGTCCGGCAAAAAACACGAGGTGATCGAAATTGCGGATCAGATACCCGTCCGCATCGCAGGAACGCACCTGCTGCAAAATCCAATCCTCGCCCGGCTTTGCGATGCGTGGCGGGGCCACCCAAATCGCGCGTGCCGACTCGCGTCCGGGATCGTCCGCCGCCTCGCCGCAGCCGTCCGCGCAACGCACCATGTGCATGGCGTCGCGGTATTTCATCGGATCTTCGAATTCGCAGTAAAAGGTGCGCGTGTCACAGCGCAGGGCCGCCTCGAGTTGCGACAGGTTGCGGACCAGGACGACGAGCTCGGGAGCGGGGCGCGGGGCAACTGGAGGTTGCAGGTTGCAGGTTGCAGGTTGAAGGGTTCTGGCTCGCAGGAGCGGGTCTGCTGCTGACGCGGCCTTTTTGTCCGGGTTTCTCGTATCATCCTGGATTTCCATCAGCATCGCTTCAACGAAGCTCCCGGTTTCCGGTTTCGGGTGCCGGGTCCATGGAAGCGGGCGGGCGCGGAGGGCATCCAAAGAGGCGGCCAATTCGCGGCGCAGGCGGTTGAGTTCGCTGACGGGGAGCATGACCGGCCCGGCGAGGTGGTTGTGGAGTTCAGCCAGGTGGAAGGGCGTGCCGCCCAGACGGCCGAGTTGGGCGCGTAAACGCTCGGTTTCGAGCGGCTGTTTCTCGGCCCGGACCAACGGCATCGCGGATGGCGCTTGCACGGAGCGGCCTTCGGCATCGGCAAGTTCGACGAGCATCGGCTCGCCGGCTTGACCGCGCACGGTGATTTGCACCGGGCGGGTAAAATGCGGTTGCTCGCCGGCGAAGGTTTGGCGCAGCCGCCGCTCCAACTCCGGATCGCTGGTCTTCCAGATTTTGTCCCCGGTGTGAACCCGGCTGAAATCGATGTCGCCATGCCCGAAGTACAATTTCGATTCGGCGCCCTGCCCTTCGACGGTGTAAACGCGACCGCCCTCCTCGGGTTGCTCCGGATGCCCGGCGTCAAAGACGATGCCATCGCCGGGTTTTAACGGCGCTTCCAGTTTGATGGAAACGCTCTCGCTCAGCAGCCGCCGCACTTCTCCCAGGAAAACGCCGCGTTTCTTGCCGAAGCGGGCGTGGACCAATCGTTGGTTGTTAACCCCGCGCAACCAGCCCGAGTAAAGCCCCCGCGAAAAGGCCATTTCCATGTCGTAGCGTGACTCCGACTGGAGCCGGGCAATCAACGCGCCTGCTCCGGCATCGTCGGCGGGGCGATCCGGTCCGGTCAACTGGTCGATCGCCTTCCGGTACAAGCGGGTGATGTTGGCCACATATTCGGGGCTTTTCAGGCGGCCTTCGATTTTCAGCGAGGTGACGTCAGCCCCGATCAACTCGGGCAGAACTTCGATGCCGGCGAGATCTTGGGGGCTCAGCAGATATTTACGGTCGCCGAGCGGTACGGTTTGGCCATCGCAGATCAGCTCGTAAGGCAGCCGGCAGGCCTGAGCGCATTCGCCGCGATTGGCCGAGCGCCCCCCCAGGGCTTCGCTGATGAGGCACTGTCCGGAGTACGCCACGCAGAGCGCGCCGTGGATGAACACCTCGAGGGGAAAAACCGCGCAGGATTGATCCGGGACCGACTTGAATGCCTGGGCGACGGCGGCGCGCTCGGTTTGGATTTGGCTGATTTCCTTGACCGAACATTCCCGGGCCAGGGCGACCAGCGAGCAACCCAACGCGCGGGCAAACTCCAGACCGGCCGCGCTGGTGATGGTCATTTGCGTCGAGGCATAAATGGGAAAATCGGGCGAAAGGCGCCGGATCAAACGACAAAGGCCGACATCCTGAACAATAGCCGCGTCCACCCCGGCGGTGATGAGCGAACGGAGGTAATCCTCGGCATCGTTGAGTTCGCCGGTAAAAACCAGGATATTGAAGGTTACGTAGCCGCGCACGCCGCGCCGGTGCAGGAAGGCCATCAGTTCGGGGAGGTCGGCAACGGTGAAGTTATCCGCCCGCATTCGCGCGTTGAAGCGATCCAGGCCGAAATAGATGGCATCCGCGCCATTTTCCACCGCCGCGCGGGCGCAATCCCAATTGCCAGCGGGCGCCAGCAGTTCGGGCCGGAAAACGCCGGCTGGCGACGGGGTGGCCGTGGCGCTGCCGCGGGGCGCTGCGGGGTCCTGAATTTGAGTTGAGCCGAACTGGGTCATGGTTGAATCCGGTCAGACCGGAAACGCAGCCAAGCTACACCGAAACGAACGGTGCGCCAAGGGAATGATCCTAAATCCGGCAGGTGAAATAGCCGCCAGAGAACGCAAAGAACTCAAAGAAAACCGCTGCATGTCGGCTTCAGCCGGGGCGCAACCGTTCACCATGCTGTATTGATGGATATAGGCCAGGAACTGGCCTTGTCGCGCGGTGTGAGACCCTCGCTGGGATGGAGTGCGCCGTTGGCGCGGAAGAAAGGCAACCCATGCAATTGTTCGTGATGCGGGCGGATTCTTGAGGGGCAAAGCCCCGCAGCCATCCCAGCCTGGGCCATCGGCCCAGGTATCTGGTCGGCAATGACGTTGAGGGCCAACGGCCCGATTCATTAGGGCGCGGTCTCATGGCGATGATTCGGCATGGATAGATCGGGCTTTCAGCCCTCATTTGGTTTCCGGGTTCCTTTCCTGGGGCGTTGCCCCAGGCTGGGATGGCGGTGCGCCGTTGGCGCTGTCGGAATCCTCGCCCCAAACGCGGGCGAGGGTGGCTTGGATCTTTTGCTCGAAGCGGGCCATCAGTTCGCGGTTGGCGGCGACCAGCGCTTGCTCGGCTTCGATCTCGGCGACGATGGCTTGCTGCGTCGCGAGGGGTGGGAGGGGGATCTTTACAGGGTAAATCGGAGGGCCAAAGGCCCATTTCATCCCAGCCTGGGGCAACGCCCCAGGAAACGTGCCCCCAACAGAACCAAGGGCTGAAAGCCCGCCCCATCGGTCAATCCCAGACATAGGCCTCGTCGTATTCCACGCCGTATTTTTTCAGGAACATCCGGAATTCATCCTGAAACGTCCGCGTGCGGTGGTGATTCTCCTGATCGTCAATGTATGCCCTCAGCGGTTCCAAATCCGACGGGCCAACAGAAAAACATCCGTAACCGCGTTGCCACGAGAAAGCCGCAAGGTCGGGCGATTGCGTCTTCACCCATTTTGACGACGACGTTTTCAAAGCTTCCACCAGATCCGCGATGGTGACGGTGCGCGACAATCGGATGGCGAGGTGAACATGGTCCGCCACGCCGCCAACGCGATACGCCTCACAACCGATGTTGCGGGCGACGGTCGCGAGATAGGCGTGGAGCTTGGGGCGCGTGCCGGGGTCGAGGAATGGGCGGCGTTCCTTCGCGCTGAAGATGACGTGGATGATGACGAGGCTCAACGATTGCGGCATGGCGATGGGTCGGGCTTTCAGCCCTCATGGGTTTTGGGGCGATGGTTCCTGGGGCGCTGCCCCAGGCTGGGATGGGGGTGCGCCGTTGGCGCGGAAGACAGGCAACCAAGGCATGGGTTCGGGATCCGGGCGGATTCTTGAGGGGCAAAGCCCCGCATCCATCCCAGCCTGGGCCATCGGCCCAGGTATCTGGTCGGCAATGACGTTGAGGGCCAACGGCCCGATTCATTGGGGCGCGGTCTCATGGCGGTGGTTCCACCCATAGCATTGCTGTCGTTCAACAGGTTCCGGCTCATTGTGAGAACGGTTTTAGAACCATTCGCTTTGGCCTGCAACGGAAAACCAGGGTAATCAGGCCTTCTGCTTCGCGGGAACGAGCCGTCCCTGCCCCGGTCGGCTGGGAGACGGGGAAGCCTGGGCGGCCAAACACAACCCAACCGCTTTTCGAATGCTCGGCCGAGAAAAATGATCCGGCTCACGCCGGATGCTACGAAAATCTGAGAAGCGCCCGCGAAGACGCGGCGCGGATAATTACCTTGCCAGAATGGGTATTCGGTCCAAGAATTCGCTTCGACATCATGACCACCAAGCGCATCATCAATAGCGTGGCGCCGATTCGTGTTTGCGACAACGGCGGTTGGACGGACACCTGGTTTGCCGAGCACGGAAGCATTTTCAACATCGGCGTTTATCCCTATGCCGAGGTGCAGATTGAAGTCACGGCCTTCCAAGGCGAGGGAGATCGCATTGTTATCGATGCGGAGAACTATGGGGAACGCTACGCCTTGCAGCCGAATAAACCCGGCTGGGATCGGCATCCGTTGCTCGAAGCGGCCATTGAGTGCATGCACGTTCCCGAAAACCTGGCCATTCAGGTCACGATCTACTCGGAAGCGCCGGCCGGCGCGGGCACGGGTACGTCGGCGGCGGTGACCGTCGCGCTGATTGGCGCGTTGGACCGTTTAACGCCCGGGCATTTGACGCCGCACGAGGTGGCCCACACCGCCCAGCGGGTGGAAACCGAACTATTGAAGCAACAATGCGGCATTCAGGACCAGATCTGCTCGGCATACGGCGGCATTAATTACATCGAAATGCACCGGTATCCGCACGCGTCGGTATCGCCGATCCAGATTCCGAACGCGCTTTGGTGGGAGTTGGAGCGCCGGCTTGCGTTGGTTTATTTGGGCAAATCCCACAGCTCATCCGATATTCACAAACGAGTGATACGCGAGTTGGAAAACGCCGGACCGGAGTGCCGGAAGATTGCCGATCTGCGTTTGACGGCCGGAAAATCCCGGGATGCCCTGTTTGCCGGGGATTTCGAGGCGTTGGGGCGGGCAATGATCGAGAACACCGACGCTCAGGGGCGTTTGCACGCCGAACTGGTCAGTCCCGCTGCCCAGCGCATCATCGAGATCGCGCAAGCTCATGGGGCTTTGGGCTGGAAGGTGAACGGAGCGGGCGGGGATGGCGGATCGATCACTCTGCTTAACGGTTCCAGTTCCCAGGCCAAACGGGAGATGATCCGGGCCATCGAGCAAAACAATCCGTTATTTAAGAACATCCCCATCTATTTGAGCCGATATGGATTGCGCACGTGGGAGACGGGCAGGCCGGTTGGGGATTTCAGAACGTAGTTGGGCGGGGTCGATGCGGCTGAGTTCAGTTTGGTCCGGATAACGGTTTGACTTGGTTTTCGGAGAATCGTAGAGTGCGCCGATCATGTTGGCTGCAGAAACACAGGCACCCGTGGCTCCCGGCACGGTTTCTCCTCTTGATTTGCGCGTTTCCTTCTTATGGAAGGAGATCGTAGGTCCGATTGAACCTTTCCTGGAAACGGTCGCCCGGCGGCTCGTGGACCAGGTGGAATCCTTCGATCCGGAAATTGCCCAATACGCTCGTTATGCGCTGACCAATGGCGGGAAACAACTGCGACCGGTGCTGGTGGGCCTCAGCGGCCGATCGATCGGCCAACTGAATGACGATATCATCCTGGCGGCCGTCATCATCGAGATGATTCATCTGGCAACGCTCGTTCACGACGACATTGTGGATGCGGCTGAAATACGCCGTCGCCGTCCAACGCTGGCGGCCAACTGGGGCAATGAGATATCCGTGCTATTGGGGGATTGTCTGTTTGCCCAGGCATTGAAGTTGTCGGCCGAACACCTGACCCTTCCGGTGTGCCAGGCAGTCGCCTCGGCCACCAAGACCGTCTGTTCCGGCGAGATCCTGCAAACGCTCCGGCGGCGAAGGGTTTCCGGGGCGCGCGAGGAGTATTTCAAGATCCTGGCGATGAAGACGGGCGAATTATTCGCCTTGTCTTGCGATTTGGGGGCCCGCTTGGCCGGGGGCGCGGATGGCGAGCGGCTGGCCTTGCGCGATTACGGTCTGGCTTTTGGCACGGCGTACCAGGTTTACGATGATTGTCTGGATGTTTTCGGCACCGAAGCGGCCGCCGGCAAATCTCTGGGAACGGATCTGGCAAACGGCAAACTGACCCTGCCCACGCTGGTGGTTTTAGAGCGGGCGAGCGAACCGGATCGGCTGCGCCTGCGGGAACTGTTCCGGGAGTGGCGTCCCGAATGTCTGCCTGATTTGATGGCGTTGCTCCGGGAATACGATGCGCTGGGGGAATCGCGCCGGGTTATCTGCGATTATGTGAAAACGGCCCGGAAGGCTCTGGCATTGCTGCCAAGCTCGACCAGTCGGGAATGTCTGATACAACTGACCGAACTGCTGGCGCAACAGACCCGAATCTTGGGCGGCCATGCGGATCGGTCCTGCGGCCATGAAGACGGAAACGACTGTTGACAAGGATCTGCTGTCGGCGAACGCGGCGAAACCGGACGATCAGGAACTGGTCCGGAGCGTGCAGGGTGGCGATCTGGCTGCCTATGACGAGTTGGTGCGGCGCTATCAGGTGCGGATTTACGCTACCCTCTACCACATGACGTCCAACCATGAGGACGCCAACGATCTGGCCCAGGAGTCGTTCATCAAGGCCTTTCACGCCATCAAGTCGTTCAAGGGCGAATCGAGTTTCTTTACCTGGCTTTACCGCATCGCGGTGAACAAGACGATCAACTTTCTAAAACAACGCAAAAATCGTATTTACTTGAGCCTGAACGATTTGGATTTAAATGCCGAGAACGATCCGGACTTGGTTGCGTTCGTATCGGAGAAAAATCCGCGGCGCGACATGAGTCTGACCGAGCTCCAGGAAAAATTGAACGCGGCGATACAGCGGTTGTCAGAAGATCACAGGTTAGTGGTGACGCTCCATGATATTCAGGGGCTTTCCCATGAGGAAATCGGCAAAATAATGGATTGCAATGTGGGAACGGTGCGGTCACGTTTGTTTTACGCTCGGCAACAATTGCAGGCTTTCCTATCTGACTATCTGAAATAAATAACATGAACCGGGATCGGGAAGAGTTTGAATCCTTGCGGAAGCTGCTGGCTTGGAAACGGTGGGAGCAGCCGCCACCGGCTTTTTTTCGCGATTTTCCAGGCCAGCTCAGAGGCCGCCTCGAAACCGCGCGGGAAGTGGAATCGCCGGTTTCCTGGTGGCAACGGTTGGTTCAGGAGTGGGAGCTCAAGCCTATTCTTGTGGGCGCCTACAGCGTAGGGATTGGCGGCTTGCTGCTGGCGGGGATCGGTCTTTCCGAAGCCGTCGGCAACCGGCCGATGGAGACGCAATTAAGGGACAACAACCTCGGCAATCTGGCCTTGGTGCTGGGCGCTTCGACGGAGACCGACTTGCGTCCGTTCACCCTTTCGTCAGCGAGTTCCGCAGCATCCACGCTCAATCCGGTTCTTCCGGAAACTCCACCGGCTGACTTTCTATTCAACGGCTCCCATCTGATGGTTCAGCCGGCGGCTTTCAAGGTCGGGCATTAGCCGCCCCACCCTCCGGCGCTGGCGATTGGCCAGCGCGGCCTTACTCCTTCACAAAAATCAGCTTCTGACCGTAGAGCGCGAGGTTCATTTCGTCGCCTTCGATCGCGGCATCGATGGATCCGGAAACCCCCTGGAACTTGAGGGTGTAATTATCGGCGTCGCCTTCCCAAGTTCCCTGGAGATCGCGGACGGGGATTCTTGGGGGGGCGTTGGTGGCGGGAGCGGACGCGGAAGTTTGAGCGACGGGATTCAGCCCATACCGGCGAGCCATTGCCGGATCCATGCCGGGCCGGCCGGCGGCGGCGGCGGTGACGTTGGTTCTGGCATTGGCGGACGGTTGATTGGCATCCAGGCTTTTGGGCAATTTGGCGAAATCGACCATGCCTTTCAGCAAGATCTTGTTGTCGCAAGTAGCGGTTAGGGTGGGGACAGAAATCATGGTGGAGAGCACCTGTCTCAGGGTCATCAATTCCCGGGCGGAGATATCGGGATTCATTTTCTTCTTCAGGATGACGACCTGATCGACGTCCAGTTCCCATCGCCCCAAGATCTTGTAGGAATCATAAACGGGTGATTGCGCCTTTTCCAAATAGATCTGAAAGTCCTGGAGATTGAGTTTGAGCAGTTCCTGGGAGAGTTCGGCGTTGTTGATGATCGAAAGCGTCCGCGGATGGCGGGCGATCTCGACCAAGCTGGCTTGTCCGTCAAAGAGTTTGATGTAGTCATTGTCACCGGTGATTTCGCGGAGATCATCCCGTTGCGACAACGCGTAGAGCGGCGGATAGCTGGCGATCCGCGACTTGATCTCGGCTTTATAGTTATGCCGCAGGAGACCCAGGAAGTCGGCGACCTCGTAATAGCGCTTGGGCAGCGGATCGAACAAGGCAGCGGCCTTGTCCAGGCCGGACGAGTGCAGGTCCAGGCGCAGTTGGTTCAGGAACTTGAGCGAACCGGGGTCCTTGTCATCGGCGGCCAGTTGGACGGTCAGATAACCGGGGCCATAGATCAAAACGGCGATCAGCAAGGTGTAACCGGCCCCGGTAAGGAGTCCCAGGCAAGCGCCCAGACGCCGGTTGATGCGCTCCCAGGCATGGCGCTGCAGGTCGTTGGTTTTGTATTTGAAATAGAGATACACCGGGCGATGCGCCACAAAACCAAGAATGACAAAAACAATCTCGATCAGCGCCACCACCAACACGGGTGGCAGCACCCAGCTCCAAACCGGGTGCGCCAGACCCACCAGTGGAATCAAGGGCTGAACCGTGGGGGCCAGTGGAAATGCCAGGGCGACGCCCAGCAAGAAGCCGATCAAGGAAACGCCGGCGCGAACGGCGCCCTGATAGTAACCGCTCAATGCCAGCAAGCCCAGCAGCAACAAAGCTAAAATCCAAATTGTCATGTTAAAAATCTAATGGGCATCCGGCAAAAACGCACGCACAAAATTGGGTGGAGCGCGGATGGCCTCATCCGCGCGAATTAAGCGATGCGAACTCGCGGACAAGGGCGCGCTCCTTTTGCCTCGTCCTCGTCGTCGTCCTTCGTCCTCGTCCTCGATTTTTGTTCCTTTTCCGAGGACGAGGGACGAGGACGAGGGACGAGGACGATACAGATAAGGGTCCCGTGCGATCCGGTGCTACCCGCTTTACATCCCGGACGGTAAAGACTAGGGTTTGGGCATGGCCCTGGAATTTGACGCTTCGGATTTTGTCGATAGTGATTTTCAAACCGCCCAAAAGGCGGTGCGGAATATGGTTGCCTCCACGCCGGCGGCGACCTTTGCCACCGCCCGTCCGCCCACCCGCGAGGAGTTGGATAAT
Organism: Verrucomicrobiia bacterium; assembly: GCA_017880715.1. Lineage (GTDB taxonomy): Bacteria > Verrucomicrobiota > Verrucomicrobiia > Limisphaerales > UBA1319 > JADGRT01. Next base: position 9,698 of record JADGRT010000007.1, read on the forward strand.
AAAGTGGGGGAAACCCAGCTCAAGCTGGTGGAATTGAAACGCGCCCAGGAAGAACTGGAGCGCGCGCGCGCCGCCCTGGAGGAAGCGCGCCGACGCCAGACCGAATTCCTCACCGGCCGGGATGAAATGGTGCAACATTTGACCCGGGGCGTGGGCCTGCTGGAGGAATCGGAATTTGCCGCCCGCTCCGAGGCCGAACAGATGGCCAAGGCGCTCGGCAGCCTGCGCGACGCCATGGGCAAGGTCCAGGCCATTCACGAGGAAACCTGGAACAAGGAGAATTACAACATCGAACTGAGCCGGGCTTTGACGACCATCGAAAACGCGCGCATGGAATGGAACTCCGCGCGTTTGAAATGGCCCCAATTGTTCGATGCCGACAAACAAGCCGATGCGGCGGCGGCCACGGGCAAATCGGCCGGACGGACGCGCTTGGAATCGATGGATTTCAAGGATTTGTGCCGGGTCGGATTGGCTTTGACCTGGCCGCTCGCAGCGGTCGCGCTCCTGGCCATGATCGTCTTTCTGATCGCGATTCTGCGGCATTAAACCGATCTTTCATGGGACTGTTTAAGCGGAAAATGGATCCCATTGATGAGCATGCTCGCATGCTCAACGCGGAGATTGCAGCGATGCAGGCGAAGATCGATAAGCTCGTTGCGAGCATGGCGAGCACCAAAGCGCAGCCGCATGTGCGTTCGACCACCTTGCCGGCGGGGAAGCCCGTCGCTGCTCACGGGAGTTCTGCCGGTCAGGAGCCGGTCTTCGAACTGGTCGATCATCAACGGATCGCCAACCCCGCCGAGGCGGCAAACACTCCGGCGCATTATAACGATCTGGGCCTGCGCAAATTCGATTTGCCGGCCGTCTGGCAGCATATCGTCCGGTTGTTTCGGCGCCCGCCACCGGCCAATCCCCAGCTCATCAATTTTCTGGCCGCCGGCAGTCTGCAAGGTCTCCGGCCCTTGCGTTACGAAAAGCGCGTGGCCCGCAATCGCGTGATCGGGTTGGTGATTGTGCTCGTGCTCGTCCTCTGGGGAATCTTGCACCAGGTTTTCAAGAGCCATTGAGCGCGGCCCAGCTACTCCTCGAAACAAGGGCGGTCCGGACGACAGATGCCGGAGTGAACCGGTTGATCGTCGGGCCCGGTTTCTGTCAGGGTGCGATTGCACCAGCAGTGGCTGGCGCGGCCCGCGGATTCCTCATCTTCGGGTAATGGCTTTTCCGCCGGGGCCGGAATAAACATTTTTTTAGCGCGAAGGTGTTTGCAGCAAGCCGGCATGAATCACCCCATTAACTTGAGCAGCGTTCGTTGAATCAACGCCCGCGCCATCGGTATTTTGTAGCCATTATGTTCCAGCGGTTCGGCGCCGGCCAGCAATCGGTCGGCGGCCCGGGCCGCGAGCGGTTCATCGATTTTTTTGCCCTTCAGGAGATCGTTGGCCGCCTCGACCTGGTAGGGCACGGGCGCCACCGCGCCCAAAACAATCCGAGCCTGTTTCACCCGGCCATCGTCGAAGACGGCGGCGGCGGCACAACTGACGAGCGCCCAGTCGAAAGCGCCCTTCTCGCTGATTTGCCCGTAGGCACTGCGACCTGGCTCAACCGGTATCTCCACTTTAAGGATGAGATCGCCGTGGGCGAGCGAATGGTGGGCGATGGGATTGTCCCAAGCCTTGGCATAGAGATCGGCGATGGACCATCGCACCGTTTGTTTGCCTTGCTGGACCAGGACCACGGCTCCCAGCGCCGCCAGGGCAATGCTCAGGTTGGACACCACCGTGCTGATGCATGGGTTGCCGGTGAAGAGACTGTGGAATTTGTTTTCACCCAAACGGGCAAAACACGTGGGGCCTTTCTTCTTGAGACAGACAACGTCACGATGCCGGTAGTACCAGCAACGCGAATGCTGGGCGAGATTGCCCCCCAAAGTCGCCACATTGCGAATTTGCAGCGAGCCGACTTCCGCGGCGGCTTCGTGCAGCGCCGGGAACAGTTTTCGAATCTGCGGATCTTGCTCGATCCGGGCGATGGTGACCTGGGCGCCGAGGGTCCAGTGGCCGTCTCCCGGTTCGATGTCCGCAAGTCCGGGAATGGATTTTACATTGACAAGAAGATCTGGATCAGCCAGGTACTCCTTCATCCGAGCCAGCAAGTCATTGCCGCCGGCCAAATAGCTGGCGCGGGGTCCCAGCCAGTCGCGGGCGCTGTCCACCGACTGCGCGGTGACGTATTGAAAGGCTTTCATGCGTGAGCGGCTTGGGTTTTTCCGAGGGCGGCCAGCACCTTGTCCGGGGTGATGGGCAGACTGCCAATCCGCACACCCAGGGCGTTGGCGACCGCATTGGCGATGGCGGCGGCGGTGGGAATGGTCACCGGTTCGCCTATGCCAATCACGCCCCGTTCGGGCATGTCGAGCAGGATGATGTCGATCTGCGGCACATCGGCCAGTCCGGGCAATTTGTAGGTTTCGAAGTTGGGATTCAGCACCACGCCGGTGGTCGAATCCATCACGCGTTGTTCGTACAGGGCATAACCCAGGCCCATGATGATGCCGCCGTTGACCTGGCTTTCGCAGGTCAGGCGGCTGACCACCATGCCGCAATCCTGAACACAGGTGATCTTTTTAACCCGCACGAAACCGGTATCGGCATCGACCTCCACTTCGGCAAACTGGACGCCGCCGGTGCCGCTGGAGGAGAGGCCTGGCTGCCATTTCCCGCCCACAATCAAGGGATTGATCCCTAATTTTTTGCACGCGGCTTTCCAATTATCGCCGCGGGCATCCGCGACTCCGGTTTGGTTCTGCAGGGCTTCGAGCGCTTGGGTGCACGCGTCGAAGACGGCTGGCGATACGGAAGCGGCGGTGGTGCTGCCGCCACTGCCGCCCGAGGGCGGAAAACGCGTGTCGCCAATTCGAACCTGAATCTGATCGGGCTTTAATTGCAGGAGGTCAGCGGCAATGACCGCTATGAGGGTTTTGGTGCCGGTTCCCAGATCCTGCGTGCCGCAACGGATTTCCAGGCTGCCGTCAGGGTTGATTTGGGCTTCGGCTTGGGTGCCGCCGCCACCGCCGCCCCAACTGGCGCCCGCGCAGCCGACGCCCGTTTTAACCGGGCCCGGCGAACTGCCAGGCCGGTGGTATTTCTGTTTCCAGCCGAACCGCTCGGCGCCGAGCTGATACTCTCGCTGCCGAACGGGGGAAGGATCGTTCTTCAGGCGGATTTCCACCGGATCCAGGTTCAACTTGACGGCCAGTTCATCCAGGATGGATTCCATGCCGAACGAAGCCGGTGGGTGGCCGGGTGCCCGAAAAGCGCGAGCGGAGCCGGCGTTGACGGTCACCCCGCGATGCGAGACGCGAATGTTGGGTATCGTATAAATGTAGGGCGCCGGAAATTCCGCTCCGCCGCCGCCGCCTTCCGTTGACCCGCCGCTGCCGATTCCCGCCGTGCCATAGGCGTCCAATTCATAGGCCAGCAATTTGCCATCGGCCGACGCGCCGAGCTTGATTTTTTGAAAGCTCGAGGGCCGGTTGCCGACGGCCAATGACTGGTCAAACCGCGTCAGCATCAACTTGACCGGCGCCTTGGCAGCCTTGGACAGCCGGGCGGCGAGGGCCCCTTCGATCCCGGGGCCGAACTTGGCGCCGAACCCGCCGCCCATGAACTCGCTGATAACCCGAACCTTGCTCTGTTCGACATTCAGATTGCCGGCGAGTCCGTCGCGCACGCTGAAGATGCCCTGGGTGGAAGCCCACGCCGTGATGCCTTCATCGGTCCAGGAAACGGTGTTGCCGTGAGTCTCGAGCGGGTGATGGATGAGTACCGGGGTGGTGAAGAACCCTTCCACCACGGCGGCGCACTCCCCGAAAGCTTTGGCTAGGTCGCCTTTTTCGACCACTTTGGGTTTGGACAGGTTGGGCGATTTTTCCCAAACCGGGGGTGATGAATCCTTCAGGGCCTCGGTTTCTTTGACGACGAATGGCAGGGGGCTGGCAGTGACTTCGATGAGGCGGAGAGCGTCCAGGCAGGCCTGCTTGCTGGTGCCGGCCACGGCGGCCAATTCTTCACCATAGTAGCGAATGGTTCGTTCGCCCTCGCGGACGAGGATCGCGGCCTTGATTCCGGGAACCTGCCGGGCCTTTTCCAAGCTAATGTCGCTGATTTTGGCGGCCGGCCAGCGCGAGCGCAAGATCATGCCGTAAAGCCAGCCCTCCGGCTGCACATCGGAGGTGTATCGGGCGGAGCCGGTGACCTTGGCGGGGCCGTCCACCCGCTGCACGTGACGACCGATATATTTGGTTTCCTTAGGCCAGGTCGGCATAGCGAATGACCTCGGTTTGGCTGGTGACCGAAACGCCCGACGCCTTGAGCGCGGCTTGAATAATCCGCGGATGAGTGCCGCAGCGGCAGAGGTTGCCGGCGCAGGCATGCTTCACCTCGTCGGCGTCCGGATGCGGGCGGCGTTTCAATAGGGCGGTGATGCTCAGGAGAAAACCCGGTGTGCAATACCCACACATCATGGCGTCGCACTCCACAAACGCCTGCTGCACTGGGTTGAGTTGGCCCTCGTGGGCAAGGCCTTCAACGGTGGTGATGGCGTGGCCTTGAGCTTCCAGGGCCAGCATCATACAGGCGTAGATGGGCTGGCCATCCAGCAGCACGGTGCAAGCGCCGCAGGTGCCCCGGTCGCAGACTTCCTTGGCGCCGGTAAGATGGACGTGATTTCGCAAGGCGTCCAACAACGTCACGCGCGGTTCCACCTCGATCGAAATCGCCTGGCCATTGACCTGAAGAACGATGGGAATAGGCGCCGGGCCGACGATGGTTTCCGCATTAAGCTTCTGCAGTTCGGCGGCGACCGACTCCACCTGAGTGGCCGCCGTGCCCACCGCGGTTGTGCCCAGAGTTTTGAGGAAATTGCGCCGCGTCAACGACAGGAGATCGTTTCCCGATGACTTGGAATCCATCATGTGTTTCCCAAACCGAATTGGACCGCTTTCTCGTAATCCGCCGGCCGGTCGATGTCGATGTCCAGCCCCGGATCGTCCATCTCACACCAGTCTATCGCATTTGCCGAGTTTTGCAAAAAACTCTTTAACTGAGGCTCGTTCGTCAGTGCCAAACTTTGGAAAGCGGCCTGCGGCAGAACCACTGGGTGTCGAGGATGACCGTTTCGGCTTGGCTGGCAAATTTGATCGGGATGGGTAGCGGCAAAATCGAGCAGCGTCTTCAGAGTTTCCAGCCGCAAATGGGGCTGATCTCCCAAGACCAGGATCCAATGAGTCAATTCCGGTCGCCATCCCGGCCACCGAGCGGCGCATTGAATGGAACTGAACATGCCGCGTTCCGGTGCGGGATTGAAAATGCGCTCGGTCAATGGCAGGCCCAGCCGATCCAATTCGCGGGCCAGTTCCAAATTCGATGGCGTCCGGGAAACTTGTCCGTCCGGTTGCGGCACGTTTTCGCCGGCGCAGACTACGGCCACCGGTTGCGCTCCCAGCCGCTGCCATTGTTGGATGAGATGTCCGATGATGGTGGTAGGGCCCCAAGGCAGCAGCATTTTGGGCCGGCCCATCCTCGACGAGGCCCCGGCGGCCAGAATAATCGCGGCTGGAGAAAAAGGACGGTTCATGGCCTATGACCGGGAGGTTCCTATTTGCGCAGGCCCCGCAAATGTTCGTCGAACCAGTCGGCGAATAGGTTCAGATCGGTTCCGATCTCGGGCCACCCGTGCTGCTGGCCGGCGCGGACGATAAGCTTGACGTTTTTTGCGCCAGCCTCCTGCGCCTTTTTCACGAAGCTCTTCGCCTGCTGAATGGGTACCAGGGTGTCGGCATCGCCATGGATAATAAGGATGGGCGGGAGATGCGAGGATACGAAATTAATGGGGGAGATTTCCCGTCCCAGGCTCCGCCGCCCTTCCGGTGTTTCCGCTTGGGCTCCGAATGCCGGCTTGAAGGCCGCCAAAATACCGACCCCGACGGCATCCACGCCCGCCGCCCCGTAGTTGAGAAAATCCGTGGGCGGAAAAAAACAGGCAACCGCCTGGCCCGCGCTGCTTTCGCGATCGATGGGATCCTTGGCGTCGGACTTTCCCGGCGCGCCCTGAGTCCCCAGAGTCAGGGACAGGTGGCCGCCCGCGCTGGCGCCGGTGATGCCCAGTCGATCAGGATGGATGCCGTATTGCGCCGAGCGGAACCGCACGAAACGAACGGCGCGATGGATGTCCTGAACGATTTCCGGGATGGCGAACTTGGGTTGCGAACCGTGCACCACGGCAAAAACGGTGTAACCCCGATCCAGGAAGGGCTGCAATATGCCGGGATTGATGGCTTCGTGACTGGAGAAGAATCCCCCGCTGACCATGAACAGCAGGCCATAACCGTTGGTTCGGGCTGGTTGGAAGACGTCGAGGGTCAAGGCCGTGCCAAATTTACGCCCATAAACGACGTCTTCGGTGCGTCGATAATCGGGCTGGGTTTGGGCGAGCGTCGCGGCCAGTGAAAGCGCGAGCACGGCGGACAGATGGAATAGGCGTAATCGGTGCATAGGTAGTAACGGATAACACCAGGGATGCAGGCTGGCTAGAATAAAGGTGGATCGACTGCGGCTTGCGCAGGGCCCATTCATGAACCAACAAAAGTAGGAGACGAGGTAACGAGGCTCTGATTTTCTGAGCCCGCGGAAAATGGGTGAGCCGCCCGGTGGGGGGAATGGCACCGGGCCTACAAAATGGGGAAATGCTGTAGGCCGGGTCCCCTGACCCGGCGATTTGGGCTCATCGACATTCCACCTGACTTCGATTTCAAAGCCTGGGATCAGGAAGTCTGAGTCTCGTGACCTCGTCTCCTACCTTTCATGGATTTGCCCTGGCTTGCGCCAGGCAAGCGCCGGGTGGATTCAGGTGACTTTCGCTATCGTCCTCGTCCTTCGTCCCTCGTCCTCGTCCTCGATTCGTTCTTCCGGTTTTTCGAGGACGAAGGACGAGGGACGAGGACGAGCACGATAATGATGTTTCGTCAGACGTTGAACTTGAAATGGATCACATCGCCGTCGCGCACGACGTAATCCTTGCCTTCCATGCGATAAAGGCCCTTTTCACGGGCATGGTGGACGGTGCCGCATTTGACGAGGTCGTCAAAGGACACGGTTTCCGCCTTGATAAATCCGCGTTCGAAATCGGTGTGAATCGCCCCGGCGGCCTTGGGCGCCGTGTCGCCCGCGTGAATCGTCCAGGCGCGGACCTCCTTTTCATTGAACGTTAAAAAGGTGCGCAGGCCCAGCAGGTGATAGGCGCCGCGAATCAGCAGATCGACACCGGATTCGGACACGCCCAGCTCCTGCAAGTATTCCTTGGCCTCTTCCGGCGACAAGTCGATCAGGTCGCTTTCAAGCTGGGCGCTGATGACCACGGTTTCGCAATCGTGATGGGTGCGGGCGTATTCGCGGACACGCGTGACGAGCGGATGGGTGTCCGCGCCTGCCAGGTCGGTGTCCTTGACATTGGCCGCAAACAGGGTGGGCTTGCTCGTCAGGAGGAACAAACCTTTGACCATCGCTTTCTCCTCCGGATGCAGGGTCAGCGTGTTGGCCGGTTTGCCGCGGTTGAGATGTTCCTGGAGTTTCTTCAGCAGCTCGATTTCGGCCAGCACGGTTTTATCGCCGTGTTTGACCTCCTTGGCATCTTTTTCCAGCTTTTTATGCACGGATTCGAGGTCGGCCAGGATCAGTTCGGTAAGCACAATTTCGATGTCGCGCACCGGATCGAGGTCGCCGGCGACATGGTGGATGTTGCCGTCTTCGAAACAGCGGACGACCTGGATGAGGGCATCGACTTCGCGGATATGGCTGAGGAACTTGTTGCCCAGGCCTTCTCCTTTGGACGCGCCCTTGACCAGGCCGGCGATATCGACAAACTCGATCGTGGTGGGAATGAGTTGGGAGACCTTGGCGATTTTAGCCAGCGGCGCCAGGCGGGGTTCTGGCACCGTGACGCTACCCAGGTTGGGTTCGATGGTGCAAAAAGGGTAATTGGACGCCTCCGCTTTGTGGCTGCGGATGATGGCGTTGAACAGCGTGGACTTGCCCACGTTGGGCAGACCGACAATGCCAGCTTTTAACATAAGCAGATCCTGGGATGTGTCATCCGCCGGCAAAAGAGCCCGCCCACCGGGTCAGCGCGACGCGGCAACCACGGCCTGGCGGATGGCAGCTTTGAACTCGGAGATGCCTATATCAAAAGCGGCGGCGATTGGCAAGACGGGCATTTTACGATTTTTGCGTTTGAACTTTTTCAGGTTCTCCACCGCCGCGGGCTCGTCCATTTTGTTGGCCACGACCAGTCGCGTCCGGTCCAGCAGTTCCGGATTGTAGAGGCCCAATTCCTCGACGAGCTGGAGATAGTCATCCCACGGTTCCCGGCCGTCCATGCCGGCCATATCCAGCAAGAGCACCAGGACTTTGCAGCGCACGATATGGCGCAGGAAGGCGTGACCCAGCCCCACGTTCTTGTGGGCGCCGGCGATCAAGCCCGGCACATCGCACACCGTAAGCCGGGAAAAGTCCTCGGGATTGACCAGAATGCCGACTTGCGGATGCAGGGTGGTGAAAGGGTACGGCGCAATTTTGGGCCGGGCATCCGAGATGGCGCTCAGCAGGGTCGATTTGCCGGCATTCGGATAACCGACCAGGCCCACTTCGGCCATGAGACGCAATTCGAACAGAAAATGGCCTTCATCGCCCGGTTCGCCGGGCTGCGCAAAGCGAGGGGTTTGACGGCGGGAGGTGGCGAAGTTGCGATTTCCCAAGCCGCCGCGTCCGCCCTGACAGAGCACGATGCGTTGCCCATTCTGCGTCAGATCCGCGAACAACTTGGCCCCTTCCGGCAGGTGAGACGGACCGGCGGGAGCGGCGGGTTCGGGAATTTCGCTGAATTCCAGGGCGCGTTTATCGCCATGATAACGCATGACCGCCCGCTCGCGGGTGCCCAAGCGCATGGGCTTTGGCGGCGCGGTTTCTTCTTCCTCTTCTTCTTCGACGGGAGACATGGCTTCGGAAGCTGGATCGCCGGGTAGTTTCCAAATCAAAGTGCCACAGGGGACTTTGACGATCATATCCTTGCCGGCGCGGCCATCCATGCCCTTGCCCAGGCCATGCTGGCCCTTATGGGCAATCAGGCGCGGGACGTAATACTGGTTGATCAGGTTATTGAGGTCATGGTCGGCCTCGAGGATGACGCTGCCGCCGCGACCGCCGTTGCCGCCGCTGGGGCCGCCTTTGGCACGGTAAGCTTCATGAACAAAGGCTATGCATCCGGGGCCGCCGTGGCCCGCCTGCGCGTAGATTTTGATTTCGTCAATAAACAAAACGAAAAGGCGAGGCGTCTGCCTCGCCGTAAAAATGAAAGGCTGGGCGAAGCCTTAGTTGGTTGCGACCTCGACTTTGGGAATGACGTTCATTCGCTTGCCCTTCAGGTCAAACGCCACCGTGCCCTCGACCAAAGCGAACAAAGTCCAATCGCGGCCCACGCCGACATTCTTGCCGGCGGAGTGAACGGTGCCGGTCTGGCGCGCCAGAATGCTGCCCACCGTGACAAATTCGCCGCCGAACCGCTTGATCCCTAATCGCTTGGGATTACTGTCGCGCCCGTTTCGGCTGCTCCCTTGACCTTTCTTATGTGCCATAACTATGCTTTGATTTCTTTGATTTTAACCACGGTTAGCTCCTGCCGGTGACCCACCTTGCGATGATACCCCTTGCGGCGTTTCATCTTGAAAGCGATCAGCTTGGGTCCCCGGATGTGGCTTACCACATCGGCTACCACGCTGGCCAGTGCCACGGTGGGCGTGCCCACGGCAACTTTACCATCGTTATTGACGAGCAAAACCTTGTCGAACGTGACCGCTTGCCCCGCTTCAACGTCCAAACGCTCGACTTCCAAGGTGTCGCCCGCGGCGACCCGGTACTGTTTTGACCCAGTTTCTAAAACGGCGTACATATAAATCCAAACTCAAAAGGACGACTATGACAACAAAACCCGCCCACGGTGTCAACGCCTCTTTATAGGGTTTTTTTCGGACTCGGCTCCGGCTGGGTGTGGTCCGTCGTCCAGCCGCGCCACGAATAAAGCCACCAACCCACGGTTTCATGGAGAAAAAGGTGCATTTGCTCGAAACGTTCCAGGGTGGGAACATAGCTGATGCGATCTTCCGGTGGGGGGAGTCCCAAGGCACGAAAATCGCAACTGACCGGAACCACCGAAATGCCAAGGTTCTGGAACACTGCTTCGGCGCGTTTCATGTGAAAAGCCGAGGTGACTAGAATAACCTTTTGCCAATGCTGCTGCGCCGCCAGTTTTTGCACGTAAAGCGCTTCCGCGCGCGTGTCCGGACTGCCGCCCAGCGTGAGGATCGGCGCGTTGGGCAGTTGCCAGGTATAAAACCATTTCTTCAAGATCTCGGCGCTGTCTTGTTTTTGATCGCCAACCCGAACCGGCCCCCCGCCAACCACCAGGACTTTGCCTTTGCGCTCGCGCACCAATTCCATCCCGGTGACGATCCGATCGCTGGCGTCGCTTAACTCGAATCCAAATATATCGTGAGCCGACAGGCGGTGACCGCCGCCCAGGACAACCACGGCATCGCAAACAGGAATGTCTTTGAAATCCTGGATCGCATAAGGCTTTTCCAGACTGGCCAGCAGCATCGTGGACAGCGACGTGCCGCTCATCACATAGATCAAGGCGGCTAGCAGAAGGGTGACCAGCGATCCCAGCCACTGGCGCCGCCAGAAAAGAAAACCCGCCGCCAGCAGGGTCAGCAGCCATACCAGCCCAATCGACTCGCCCAACGGCGCGAAAAACCGGATCATGTACATGAGCATGACCCTCATTTAATGAGCCCCTAATGAAAAACCGCAAGTCATTTGGCTAATTGAGGGTGTGATTGGGGCCAATCCGTCTCGTCCTCGTCCTTCGTCCCTCGTCCTCGTCCTCGATATTTCGGGGGGGCGGAATTCGAGGACGAGGGACGAAGGACGAGGACGAGGACGAAAACTCAGATAGCGCGGGTGCGCCGCTGGTCTTTACGGCAGACCGTAAACTTCAACTTCGGTGTAGCGGTTCAGGGCGCTGTAGGGGCTGCCTTGGCTGTAGAGCCGAACCAAACGGGCCTTTAAGCCCCGCGTGTCGATCAGCTTCCCTTCGTAGCTTTCAAAATCTTGTAGCTGGCTTCGCCGCTACCGGCGGCCGGGGGCGGCGGCCTTGGCCGGTTCTTCATCGGCGGAACGCACCACGCGGATGCCGACAAAGTCAGCGGCCGAGAGCCACCAGATGCTGGGCGGGCTTTGCGGATCCGGCTCGTTCCACGAGGGATTATCGATCAGGCGACTGGCGTTGCGCAAACCTTCAGCCTGGCTGGTAAAGGCGCCGCCGCGAACCACGCCCGGGGTCTCTTTCGCGGATAATTGGGTCCATTCGGCCACGTTGCCGACGATGTCATAGAGGCCGAATTTGTTGGGTTTCAATTTGCCGCAAGGCTGGGTGGTGCCTTGGGAATTGTCGGCAAACCAGCCGTATTCCCTGGCCTGGCCGGCTGAGGCGCCCCAGAAATAGGGGGTTTCAGCGCCGGCGCGGCAGGCGTATTCCCACTCGGCTTCGGTTGGCAGGCGGTATTTCTTGCCCGTCTTCCAGCTCAGCCATTTGCAGAATTCGGTGGCCGAGAGTTGGGACATGCCGATGGCGGGGAAGCCTTTTTCGCCGCGTTCGCGGTAGATGGAGCCGTAAGGTTTGGTGGGGCGGGTGACGCCGTCGGCCTTGGACTTTTCGACTTCCTCCTTATCCGCGAAGACAAAGGGGATGTATTCGGCCCAGGTGACTTCGTATTGACCCATCCAGAACGACTTCACGGAGACGGCAGCTTGGGCCAGATCATTGGAATCGCGTCCAATTTCCTCGACGGGACTACCTAGGGTTATGGCGCCGCCGGGGATGGCGACCATATCGAAGGTGACGGTCGTTCCCGGGATTTTTTCAGTGTAATTGGTCAAGGCCGGATTGGCTTTCACGGTGTGGGCTGACGGGATTGGGACCCCCACAGCAACACCAGGAACAGGGACTGGTACGATCTGGGTGACGGAGGAATGCTCGGAGTTGGCGATGACGAGGGTGGTATTCGTCGGGACGCCAGGTGCTTGCGGTACCAGGTCAGGTCGGTTGCGTGATGGGAACTGGGCTGGCGGGGCAGCATCGGCAGGAGGGCTACTTGGAAGGGTGGCCAGATTTGTGTTTGCGGTTCTGTTGTTCTGCTTGAGAAGAAGGGCAATCAAAAGACCAACGGCGATGCCTAGGAGCAGAACGCCGACGCTTAGCATCCAGAAGACATGACGGGTGGATGGTCCCTTATTGGCTGAGCGATCCGGCAGTGATTCCTTCATTAATAAGCTAAAAACCGAAAATCATGGAAAGTTGCGATGCGAAGATGCTGTGGAGTGCGCCGGCAGAGCGCAGCGGCGACGGCGCTTTCCCTATCGTCCTCGTCCTTCGTCCTTCGTCCTCGTCCTCGATCTTTTTTGGGGGGGAATT